>JAGQQP010000198.1 GCA_020426085.1 Planctomycetaceae bacterium
TCCTGCGAAAAATCAATTCGAAATCAAAACCGGCTACACTGGTGTATGATCGCTGATTGTAGTATGTCGGAGGTAAATTGTCAGTCTGAATCCGGTTCGCAAAATAATGAAATTCAAAGTTGGACTCAATCAGAAAACCTCCTAGAATCAGGCCAGTCAGAGACGTTTGATCCGAGTGTGCTAAGGTCATTGCCTGCGGACAGCGATTTCTGGAGCAGATCCATTTTCATTTCAAACAGAGGGAGACCAGTCGATGTGGTCGATTATTTTTGCACAGGAGAAGCCTGCTACGACAGTAGATTCAATGCATACCGTCACCGGAATCTGGAATACCGTCAGAGAATACCTGGCGACGCAGGGGGTGCATTTAGTCATCAATCTATTGCTTGCACTGCTGATTTTTCTGGTAGGTAAGTGGGTTACCAATATTCTCAGCCGATTCTGTAACCGGTTGATGAAACAGGCCAAGGTCGATGACACGCTGGCGCGGTTCCTGGCAAATATCGTTTATGCTGTTTTGATGGTGATGGTAATTCTGGCAACGCTTTCCAGGCTGGGAATCAATACGACTTCGATGGCTGCCGTTGTCGCAGCAGCCGGTTTTGCGGTTGGCATGGCTTTCCAGGGGACGCTGGGCAATTTTGCCTCGGGGGTGATGCTGATTCTGTTCAAGCCCTTTCGTGTAGGGGATTATATCGAAGCAGGGGGTACGGCAGGGATTGTAGAAGAAATTCAGATCTTCTCTACATTCCTGCGTACGGGTGACAATATTGCGATTGTGGTTCCTAACGGTCATATTGCCAGTGGAACGATCCGTAATTTCTCCAAGAAACCGACCCGGAGAATTGATCTGGTCGTTGGCTGCGGGTACGACGATGACCTGAAAGCCGTCAAATCGTTTCTGGAAGAAGTGGTACAGGGAGATGAGAGGGTATTGTCCGATCCTGCCCCCGTCGTCGCTGTCAGTGAGCTGGGTGACAGTAGTGTGAACTTTGTGGTGCGTCCCTGGGTCAATAATGCCGATTACTGGACGACACGCTGGGATCTGACTGAGCGGATCAAACTGGGCTTTGATGAGCGCGGATTCAACATCCCTTATCCGACACGCGATCTGCATGTTTACAACGAGTCATCGGTTGCAGGTGACTGACGGGCAATTGATTTTCCGTTCTTTCTCAATCATAAAGTCTCGTGACAGAAAACTGTCGCGAGACTTTTTTACTTTCACAGCAGGGGTTCTGCAGGACTTTCTGAGGATCTTCTACCGATCAAGCAATCGTTCATCCAGCCTGATTTTTTCGAAATCCGAGCCCACTCAAGGACCACAGATTTCGTACTAATAAGGTCGCAAGGTTCCATTGCAGTCATTCGAACTCTCTGTTGTCGAGTCGCTCGTCTACTCCCACATACTGTTAAAATTAACAGTATGTGGAATAATCGGAATGGAATTATTTTTAATCGATCTGTTTGCCCGATATGCAGGGACTTACCTCCACACATTCACTTCCACTGTAGTTTATACTTAATCCAGAATTCGTCGGGAAATTTGCGTCTCTCGATCGAAATCAACCTGCAAATACAGGCTTTCTTTAAAATTCAGTGATTTAAGTTACCCGGTTGATCAAACCTGGTAGATGTCAACTCAAGCAGGCCCGAGTTGTCTTCTGTTTGGTCAATCGGGTCTTTTCACGTCCTGATTTCAGCAAAATGATCGTGATGGTTTCATATCTGAGACTGGGGGCTGAAAACGTCTAAGATGAAAAAATGAATACCATTGTTTTACGGGGCGTTTGTAATTATGTGAAGATTCCGTATTATATTAAGTTACAGCGACAGGACGTTTCACATTTCTGCAGCTTTCACTCGCCAAGTTGCGCCAGTCTGATGAGGGCCTGTTCTCGCTTTATAATGATGTTCAAGTGATTTGTTGAATTTATCTGGCAACCTGTCGTTGTTTTCTTCATTTCTTTCTATATACGTAGAGTGACTATGCAATCCCCACACCGACCGAGCTTACTACGAAAAATGAACGTTCGTAAGGTTTTGGAAGTGATCCAGAGCCAGGGAACATTAACACGTGCTGATGTCATGCGTTGTTCAGGAATCAGCGCTCCCACAGTATCGAAAGCCGTTAGTGCCCTGCTGGATGCCGGACTGCTCGAAGAACGGGAGACGGCTGAGTTTTCTGTCGGGCGGCCGGGTAAATTATTGCAGCTTCCCCGCTTCAGTGCTCAGGTGATTGGAGTCGTTCTGGAATGGGACTACTGCTCGATTGTGGCATCCGGCCTGGATGGGCATTTGCACGAAGACAAACTGGATCGTTTTAAAACACCGCAGACCTATTCAGAACTGATTGAAATCATCTCCGGAAAGATTTTGAATCTGGTGGAGAAAGAAGAGATTCCTGCTTTGGGTGTCGGAATTACGGTACCCGGTCTAGTGAACAGTAACGATGGTCGCATTTTCCTGGCTTCGAACCTGCATATTGTCGATGGTCAGGCTCCCGCCGTCGATATTGCCAGTCGCACCGATCTGGAATGTGTGCTCGTTCAGAAATCGACCTCATTGTGCCTGTCAGAGAAGACCTACGGGGCAGGTCAGTCCGTAGAAGATTTTATCAACCTGGATGTCACATCAGGATTTGGTATGGGCGTTTTCACTGGTGGTCAGTTGCTGGATGGCCAGCATGGTCTGGCTGGTGAAATTGCACATATCACTGTCGAACCCGAAGGGGGACGCATGTGTGGCTGTGGAAATCCGGGCTGCCTGGAAACCGTTGCCACCGATCTGGCATTAACTCACTATGTTTCAAAGCGACTTGGTAAAGAACTCGATTTCGAAGCGATTGCAGAACTTGTCAAGCAGGGTGAACTTGATATCACACCTGAATTAGATCGCACGATTGAGTTCCTGGCGATTGGTGTTGCTGCGGCCATCAATATTTTCAATCCGGCAAACATCTTTATTACAGCACGATTATTCGACCTGCGTGACGATGTGTTTGACAAGATGTGTGAGATTGCGAAGAGTCGTGCATTGCAGCCGTCTGCCAGTTCCTGTGAAATTGAACGTTCCAAAGGGAATAAATATCTGGGTGCCGTTGCCGGTATTATTAACCACCTCGCAAATTCCTTAGGCCCCCGTTTGACATAGCCTGCAGCAGGCTGCTGATGCAGGGGTTCACAGAGATAGAGATCATCAGAAGATGCCATCTGCTGCCGATCAGATTACCCGCGAATACATTCTGGAATCCCTGCATTTGCTGGAGCAGTCTGTTCACAAAATAAAGCATTGCCTGCAGCAACTGGATCTCAATCAGGTCTGGTGGCGGCCGGAACCCGAACTCAACAGTATCGGGAATCTGATCCTGCATATTTGCGGCAACCTGAATCAGTGGGCTGTCAATGGGATCCCTGATCAGAAGGATGAGCGACAGCGTGAGCTGGAATTCAGCGCAGATGTCAGTCTCTCCGTGGATGAGTTAACAGAATTAATGACTCAGACCGTCACAGAGGCAGGTTCTGTCCTGCATTCGCTTTCTCCTGAAGCGTTACTGGAGACACGCCAGATCCAGGGTTTTACGGTGACTGTGCTGGGTGCCGTTTCCCATACTGTTCCACATTTTGTCGGCCACACTCACCAGATTATTTACCTGACACGCCTGCAGTTGGGAAAGGCATACCAGTTTGACTGGTCCCCGAATTCACAACAGAAGCGGGTGCCGATTTAGTCAGGCTTCGGTTGTCTTGCTGTTCATCACTTCGCTGCATTTCCGAATTAGAATACGAAATCACTCTGTCAAGAATCTCGTCATCAGGCGGATGCTGTTTATTTTTATGAGGACGGACCTGCGTTACAATAGCAGCTGAGAGTCTCACTTTCTTTCTGATGAGGTCGGTAAAGGCGATAGCAATATGTCCCGTAAAGGAAAAAAGTCTTCCAGTAAGACTGAGAAACGGGTTTCCAGAAAAACAGTTGAAGCAGTTCCCCCTGCGACGGAACTGACTGTGGAAGTGGGGCAACAAACCGCGCTGTTTCCGCATGCGAGTCGTCTGCCCGTCGAGCTTTTCTTTTTAGGCCTGCTGTTGACCTGGACATTTCTGGTTGCCTGCTTTCCGTTACGGAATATGGATATCTGGTGGCATCTGCGAACAGGGCAATTGATCCTGGAGCGTGGCACGGTCCCCTATTTCGACTGGTTTACTTTCATTGATTATGATCGCCCCTGGATTGATCTGCACTGGGGGTTTCAGATTCTCGTGACCTGGCTTTATCGTTGGGGAGGCGTGGATTTACTGATTCTGGCCAAGTCACTCTGTCTGGCTCTGACGATTGGTGTCGCCTGGTATGCGTCCGGTAGATCATTGCCGGCCTGCTGGAAAGCGTTGTGCTGGATCTTACCGGTAATCTGTCTTTCAGGTCGCTCTGTCGTTCGACCTGAGATGTTATCACTGCTGTACCTTGCGGTCTGGATGTATGTCATCAGTCAGCTTTCTACTCATCCCAGGCTGATCTATCTGATTCCCCTTATCGCATTACTGTGGGTCAACAGTCATGCCTTATTTGTGCTGGGCCTGGTAGTCAGTGGAATATTTGTGCTGGATTATCTGATTCGACATTGGGCACAGGGGCGATTTGGTATCGATGCGCCTGACAATTCGCTGTCTGTCGTTACATTGGTCAGAGCGGGTGTATTGACGGTGATTGCCTGTTTTCTGAATCCCTATTTCGAGCAGGGTTTCCTGTTCCCATTGACGCTGTATGAAAAGTTCTCCGTTGATCAGGCTTTTTATTCCGTGAGAGTCGGTGAATTTCAACGGCCGCTGGATTTTATCAGACAGCATGGTCTGTGGAATCTGTTTCTGTTCTCACAGGTCCTGCTGGCGATACTGACTTTTTGCAGTTTTATTCCTCTGTTGATCTCAAAACGTGTGAACCCGCTTCGGATTCTGCTCTTCATTGCATTTACTCATCTGGCAATAAAGGCTTCGCGCAATACGGCCATCTTCGCTCTGATCTCGGGAATCATCTTAAGCGATAATTTATCGGACTGGTTACGGATGGCTGCGATACGGAAAGAACCCTCTCAGGGGGAAACCGCCGCCAGGAGTTCACTTCGATTACTGGATGAATCGTTACTTAAAAACGGGAGCAGCGCTATCCTGTTGCTGTTTCTGATGATGAGTCTGTTGGCTGGTTACTGGCATCAGTGGGGAGGAGAGGGAAAAGTTCTGGGGCTGGGAGAGCAGGAAGCATGGTACGCGCATGCGGCGTCCGAATTTGCGGGACAGCCGGGGATGCCGGATCGTGCCTTTGTCTCAAACAATGGGCAGGCTGCGGTTTATATTTTTCATAATGGGCCGGAGAAGAAAGTGTTTTTCGACGGCCGACTGGAAGTCAATTCCAAAGAGACATTTCAGTTATATGAACAGTTTCAACAGCAGATGGCATATAACATGTCTAACACGCCTGGTTGGGCTTATCTACTGGAAGATGAAAACGGGCAACTTCCCGCAATCATTCTGGACAGTCGATTTTCGCGGAACGAAATCAACGGTCTGTTAAACAATCCGCAATGGCGACTGGTGTTTGCTGATCAGACTGCCGCCGTATTTCTCGATCAAAAGACGGCAGATCGTCTGGAGTTGCCGATTGCAGATCCCACTCCACTCATGCACCCGCCTGGGATGACAGTTCGTGAAAATCAATGATCTGCTGAAGGTCTGTCAGTCAGTAAATCGACCGAAATTCAGCGGGCAGGAGACATGACGCTTGCAAAACAGATAAATTCAATGGACATTAGCTTTTACAGGAATAGTCAAACGGCTTTCATGAATTTGCATGCAGGCCATCTTTTTATATTTGAAGCAGGGGAAACATCATGAGAAGTTCAATGATCAGAACAAAACTGGTCAATGCTATCACCTTTTGCACGCTCATTATGACAGCGGGTCTGTTACAGGCTCAGGAAGCACAGCAGCAGACTCACAAAGCACCGTTGTCAAAAATGGAACTGGAGTCAGGAGATTCCATTGTATTTCTGGGGGACAGCATCACGCATCAGTGTCTGTATACTCAATATGTCGAAGACTTCTTTTACACCCGCTATCCCAAGATGCGATTGAAGTTCCATAATGCAGGCGTTGGTGGAGCCAAGGCCTGGGATGCTCTGGCCCGTTTTGATCGGGATGTGGCTGCTTACAAACCCAAGTATGTCACCATTCTGCTGGGCATGAATGACGGACAGTATCAGCCATTCAATGAACAGATCTTTCAGACTTATTATAAAGATATGACAGAGCTGATCTCAAAAATTGAAGCGATTCATGCAAAACCCATCTTAATGACGCCGACCATGTTCGACGCGCGGGCAGCAAGAATGGGAACGCGGAAGCGGGATCCCAGTGCGGTCGAGTTATACAACTCGGTCCTCGCGTATTACGGTACCTGGTTGCGTGAAGTGGCTGCAGAATCCGGATTCGGTTTCGTCGACATGTATGCTCCCTTGAATAACATCACGATTACCGCCCGTCAGAAAGATCCCAAGTTCACCCTGATTCGTGATGCCATTCACCCCGATGCTCCAGGCCAGGTGGTAATGGCGTATGCTTTGCTTTCTGACATGAATGTACAACGTCAGGTTTCCCGCATCACGATCAGCGAAAAAGCCAATGGAGAGCCGACATCAACCGCACGAGGCGGAAAGCTGACGGATCTGGTTTATAATGATGATGGTGTTTCATTCACCTGGCTGGCAGACAGCCTGCCATGGGTTGTGCCGGAAGAAGCACAGCTGGGAGCGGAACTGACGAAGCTGGGCCATCGGATGAGCCAGGAGGCATTGTCGATTCACGGGCTGCCCGCTGGTCGTTATGAACTGACGATTGACGGGGAAGTGGCTGGTCAGTATTCCAATACCACGTTAGCCCAGCATATTGAATTACAGGGCAACTCGAAAACTCCTCAGTACCAACAGGCGATGAAAGTGGCGTTGTTGAACAAAGAACGCAACGACGGTCCCGTGAAAAATAAACGGAACAGCTGGCGCGCGTTTCAGCAGTTTGCACGGATTAAACGGGAACTGGATGCCCAGACCGGCGAAAAGAATGCGAAACAGGTCGCACAACTGGAGCGTCTGGAAAAACAGCTGGCCAGCCAGGAAGAGGTAATCAAGGAGAGTGAAGTGGCTGCGATGGCATTGGAAGATAAGATTTACGAAGTGAATCAGCCAGTGGCACGGAAATATGTTTTAAAGAAAGTCGCCGGTGGTAAGAAGCAGAAATAAAACTGCAGCGAACTGGTTACATTAATCAAAAACAGGCAGCTCGAGAAAATATCTCTGGCTGCCTGTTTTGTTTTATCTTGGTTAATTCTGTGACGGGTTAAAGCAGGAACACAATCGTCAACAGGATCGAAAGTGGTAACAGTACCAGACAGCTGTAAACCATATATCCGA
>JAGQQP010000199.1 GCA_020426085.1 Planctomycetaceae bacterium
CCCAGGGGACAGTGTATGATTCCGAACTGGCGGGAAAATGGATCAGCCCGATGCATCCCCAGGTGATCCGCGATCAACCGGGAGACTGTCCGATCTGTGGTATGAAACTCGTACCGACTTCGCGTTACGGATATTCGGAGCAACCGGTTATCCAGAATGCAGCCATCACCGTTCCACGTAATGCCGTTCTTCTGGCGGGGGATCACAGCGTCGTTTATATCGAAACAGAACCGGGGCGCTTTGAACTCCGGAATGTGAAGCTCGGACCACTGTTGCGCGACCGTGCTGTCATTCTGGACGGCGTCAAACCAGGGGAGCAGATTGCGACCGCCGGTAATTTTCTGATCGATTCTCAAATGCAGCTCTCGGGAAAACCGAGTCTGATCGATCCGACAAAATTTTCACCGGACAAGAAGAAAAAACCGGCTTATCGAAATGAGCCGCTGCAGTTCACTTCAATCAAGATTGAAAAGCTGCCCGGTCAAGCGGGGCAGGCTCTGGAGAGTCTGTATTCGGTCTACTTTGCGATTCAGAAACAGTTTGCTTCAGACAAAAAAATCTCAGAACAACAGGCGACATCATTAAGCAGACTGGCGTCGCAGCTCGCCCAGGATTCACAACTCAGTCAGTCCATGCAGCAGGAACTGAAGCAGGTGGCAGCGAATGCCGCACATCTGCATCACCTCTCACTGGAAGAGGCGCGTAAAAAGTTCAAACCGATCAGTCATGCGGTGGTCAAACTGGCTACTGAGGTACGTGGTGAAGGAGCGAAACAACCTTATTATCAGTTTTTCTGTCCGATGGTTTCGCAGGGAGAAGGGGACTGGCTGCAGCAGGATGACAAACTGCTCAACCCCTATTTTGGCAGCAAAATGCTGCATTGCGGGAAACTGGTGAGTACCTTTGCGCCGGTATCCTCCAACAGTGAAAAAACGGATCAGAAATCGGAGAACACAAAAAATAAAACCTTATCAAGGCCCAAAGGAGAATAAAGCATGCTGCGTGCCTTGATATCATTCAGTATCCGCGAACCCCTGATCATGCTGTGCGCGACGGCGCTGCTGATCGGGTTCGGGTGGTTTAGTGTTCGCGAAGTTCCCATCGATGCAATTCCCAACATCGGCGAGAATCAGGTCATCATCTTCACTGCCTGGCCGGGACGTTCTCCCAAGGATGTGGAAGACCAGGTCACCTATCCGCTGTCCGTTTCCATGCTGGCCGTTCCCGATGCCGAGTCAGTCCGCGGAAAAAGTCTGTTCGGTTACAGCTTCGTGCAGGTGACCTTTAAAGACAGCACCGATTTTTACTGGGCCCGTTCGCGCGTTGCCGAGCAGTTGGGGACCGCGGCTGCGTTGCTGCCGGATGGTGTTGTGCCTACCTTGGGACCAGATGCGACGGGGTTAGGGCAGGTGCTCTACTATGTGCTGGAACCGCCCCCGGGAATGAATCTGGCAGAGTTACGCAGCCTGCAGGACTTCGTGGTGAAATATGAACTGCAGGCAGTGCCCGGCGTGAGTGAAGTCGCCAGTGTCGGCGGTTATGTCAGGCAATACCAGATTGAAATCGACCCGGATAAACTTCGCTTTCACGATATCCCCCTCGATCAGGTGATTGACGCGGTTCGCAAATCTAATATTGACGTCGGTGCCAAAACCGTGGAAACGGGGGGCATGGAATTCATTATCCGCGGTCGAGGATTTATCGGTGCCGATCAGGATATCAGTAAAGCCGTCAGTGATATTGAACAGACCGTGATTCGCTCCCGAGACGGGGTGCCGATTCGCATTCGCGATCTGGGACGCGTGCAGCTTGGTCCGGAGTTTCGCCGCGGTGCCATCGATCTCAACGGTGCCGAAGCCGTCGGGGGTGTCATCGTGATGCGGTTCGGTGAAAACCCCCGCAAAGTGATTGACCTGGTCAAAGCGAAAATGGCGTTGATCGAACCCAGTCTGAAAGGGGTCAAATTTGATCTGATCTATGATCGAACGGGGTTGATCAATGAAACGATCGGCACTTTGACCACGGCGCTCAGTCAGGAAGTCATCATTACCGCGGTTGTCATCCTGCTGTTTCTGCTGCATCTGCGTGCCAGTCTGGTCGTTGCGATTACATTACCGATTGCGGTGCTGATGGCGTTCATCGCCATGAATGTGTTCGGCATTGATGCGAATATCATGTCACTGGCTGGCATTGCGATTGCGATTGGGACCATGGTTGATATGGGGATTGTCGTTTCCGAATCGATCTACGATCAACTGGCGGAGTGGGAAGCAAAGGGGAAACCGGGAGGGAAGGCAGCCCGGTTGAATGTCATCAATGTTGCTGCGGCAGAGGTGGCTCCCGCTGTGGTGACGGCTGTGATGACCACCGTCGTCAGCTTTTTCCCGGTCTTCATGCTGACGGGACGGGATTACAAACTGTTTGCGCCGCTCGCGTGGACGAAAACGTTCTCCATTACAGCCGCCTTGATTGTGGCGATCACACTGGTTCCGCTGTTGAGCCGCCTGTTTCTGGCTTCGCAGCAACGAACGCATCGCCGCCGGATTCTGATTTCGGTTGTGTTTGCGCTGGTCTGTGGCATTCTGGTCTGGTCTGCGGGGGAGACACTGGTCAGCCTCACGTCGATCAGTCTGACTGCTTTGATTTTGGGAGTGTTCCTGACAGGGGGGATCTGCAGCTACTGGTTATTGAGTGAACGATTACGACCGGTGGATGAAAATCCGATCGGGCGACTGATCCATTTTCTTTACGAGCCGACTCTGCGTTTCTTTATGCGGCATAAGCTGCTGTTCTTCTCGTTTCCCACACTCGTCGTTTTACTGGGGATGGGGGCCTGGGTTGGTATGCCTACGGTGTTGAAGCCGTTTGAAGGAGTGGCCCGTTTTCTGGGCGTTGATGCCAATGAAGTGCCCGGCTGGGTCGAAGCCAAGCATCTGTATCCAGGGCTGGAATCCAACGACTGGATAGCGCTGGATGAAGGGAGCTGGTTCTATATGCCGACCCTGTATCCTGCCGCCAGCTTCACCCAGGCGATGGAAGTCCTGCAGACACAGGATGCGCTGATCAAAGAGATTCCCGAAGTCGAAAACGTGCTTGGAAAAATCGGACGGATCGATTCCGCACTCGATCCGGCTCCCGCTGCAATGATTGAAACGTATGTGATGCTTAAACCTGTGGATCAGTGGCGGGAAGGAATCACATCGAAAGAGATCTGGGAACAGATCAATGCCGTCGCCACGCTGCCGGGAGTGACGCCGGCTTCACCACTGCAGCCGATCGAAGGGCGTGTGATCATGCTACAGAGCGGTATTAAAGCACCGATGGCGATCCGCATCTACGGCGACAGTCTGGACGGGCTCGCGAAGGCATCTATCGCCGTGGCTGATCACCTTAAACAGATTCCGCAGGTGAATGGAGCTACGGTGAATCCTGATATCGTGCTGGGAAAACCGTATGTGGAATTTGATGTCAGTCGCGAAACCGCAGCCCGCTACGGGATGTCGACTGCGATGGTCAATGAAATTATTGAGACTGCCCTGGGAGGTTCGAATGTGACCCGCACCGTCGAAGGACGCGAACGCTATCCGATTCGCGTGCGCTATGAGCGGAACCTGCGTGAGCAGATCGATGAGTTGAGCCGGCTGCCTGTGGTTACACATTCGGATGAGATTATTCCTCTCTCATTACTGGCAGAAATGAAAACGACCTGGGGACCGGGTGTGATCAACAGCGAGGATGCCCGGCTGGTAGCGCATGTCTCATTTTCTTCATCGGGACAGGATGGTGCGCTGGAAACAGTGGCTGCGGTTGAAAAAAGTCTGCGGGCGGCTCAGGCGGATGGCTCTCTGGATTTACCCGCGGGTTACGCGCTGCAGGCGGTGGGCTCATTTCAGAATCAGGTCGAAGCAAACAACCGTCTGATGTGGGTGGTGCCACTGGTGATTTTTACGAACCTGTTTATTATCTATCTGCAGTTCCGTAATTTTCCGATTGCACTGGCGGTCTTTTCCGGAATCCCGGTCGCTTTTGCCGGGGGAATGATTCTGCTGGCGGTGAATGACATTCAGATTAACACGGCTGTCTGGGTGGGGTTCATTGCGCTGTTTGGAATTGCCGTCGATGACGGGGTGGTGATGGCGACTTATCTGGATCAGGTATTCACACGCAAGCGATTGAAGAACACTACGGATATCCGAAATGCTGTCGTGGAAGCGGGACTCAAACGAATCCGCCCCTGTCTGATGACCACCTTCACTACGATCATTGCACTGCTGCCGGTGATCTATTCAACTGGCCGCGGATCTGACGTTGCGAAAGCGATGGCCTGGCCTGTGATTGGCGGTATGACGGTCGCCTTGTTGACACTGTTTGTGGTTCCGGTGATCTTTGCCGCTTACAAAGAATTTAAAATGAACCTGGGTCTGGATGATCCCCACTGGGCAGGGACGGAAGACGAAGTTCAGTCGATCAGTTAGTCAGTCCATTTCCAGTTCCGGTTTTCTGGCTTCGACAGGCGGATCGATGCCTGTGATGACAAAGACCGGATTGCCGTCCGCATCCAGTTGTTCGACAACGGAATGCCACTTGATGCTGAACGCGATATATTCCGGATTAAGGCCGTGATAATCATGAATCCAGTCGATTGAATTGACCAGGGCACCGTTCAGATAGGCTCCTTTGAAAAATGTCTGGACCAGATAAGTTCGATGCAGACGGGCTCCCGATAATCTCGCTCTCGAGAAAATGGCGCTCTGAAGATTGGCGGCTTCCAGATTCGCATCGATCAGGTTGCTTCCCAGAAAACGAGTCTGGATCAGGCGGGCGTTTGAAAGGTCGGCCCCCTGCAGATTCGTATTCGTGAAATCTGCTTTAAACAGAGATGCGGAATTGAAATTCGCCCCCTGTAATACCCCTTTGACACCGTGCGCCTGAAGATTTTTCTGACTCAGATCCAGTTCATCGAGAAACGCGCCGCTCAAGTCGACCGTTCTACCAGCCGCCTGTTCGAGTCGCAGGAACTCCATCACCGTGACCTGTCTCAAGGGCGTGGTTGCTTTGGGAGGCTGGACATCCATGAGTCTGAGTAATACATCAGATTCGGGGCGGTTTTTTGCAGGGCTGTTCTGATAGAGGATATTCAATAACGTGCTGCGATACAGATCCTGATTCAGCTGCTTCACCGCAGGTGGTGTTTGAAAATTGAGATTGACTTTGGGCTGTATCTTTGAAGAAGACAGTTTCTCCATGATATTTGGTCGGAAGGGGGGCTTCTCCGATTTGTCAGGTGAAATCTGAATCAACAGAATACCAAATGCAATCCCCACGGCCACCCAGATGTGATCACCCATCGCTTCCAGATAACGGACAGCAAGGTGATGCAGCAACTGTGTGAACTGGTAGAACTCGTGCCTGAAAGGCAGAATCACCAGTCCTATAAAAGCGGCGGCCAACAGCTCCAGTTCTGCGAAATCCTGCATCCTGTCTGTAATACGCTCCAGCCAGTCCGTCGTACGATTGAGAACGGGAATCGCAATACTCAACAGCAGCAGGCCAGAGATCAGCAGTTTGAATCGGGTCGTCATAAGAACGCAATGACAAAAAGGCTTGGAGACAGAATCACAGTTCGTATTTTGACAGGTGTCATCGGTGTTTGCAATTCGGGGTTCTGGTAGAGCCTGTCAGTTTCAGAGTGCAGTTGCTCACTCAGCGTCATTTTCAACAGACTGTTTAAGAATTTGAGACCAGTGATCCTGCAGGACGGAAATGTCAAGTTCCCCATCCCATAGTTGATTCCAGACGATGCCGGTTTGGGTCCGATGATCGGGCCGCAGTCCGAGTAACATGCGATGATAGATGGGGCTCGCTTTCAGATCTTCCGGACTCTGTCCCTCAGCCAGCGCCTGCAGTGTGAGTCTGATCATGGCTGCATACCCGCGGTTTGTGAAGGGCTGCTTTAACTGTTTCTGCAAATCATCGACTTGATCTAAAACGCTGTTGATTGCGGATAAGTCACCGGTTCGAACCAGCGCACACAAGGGGATGAACTGCTGCTTTTCATCCGAGCGTTCCAGCAGCGTTTGCAGGACCGGTACAGCTCGTGGTCCAGCACAATCGGCATACAGACAGCAGACGGCGGCTTCCCATTTCGTGTTTTTATCGTCGCTGAGATCAATCTCTTCTGCTACAACCTGCTTCAAAACAGCCTCCGCCTGGGGGCTGCCAATCTCGGAAAGACAGTAAGCGATGCGCGTAGGCAGGAACGGGCTGATATAGTCTCTGTCGAGTGTTTTATCGAGCGTCTCGCTTAATGGTTCGACGACTTCGGGGCCACGCTGAATCAGTCGCGACATCACACTGTGAACGGTTCCCGGATAGAAGGGGGAAACGCTTCCCATTGATCTGATCAGTCCCGGAGTGGAATTGGCTTGTGTCGTCGTGACAAAAATCAGGATAAACGAAACCGTCAGCGCCAACGCATTCACGCCGAACGGAATCAGGTTCTTGCGAATCGTTTCTTCTTTTTTGAAGAGAATCAGCAGAATCCGGCACAGCAGATAAATGAACCAGCAGAACAGGACAGCCAGTCCCACCCCCAGGGGAATGATCACCAGAAAGCCCAGTGCGAATATCGGAACTCCGAAATAGAAAAACCGTTTCGTGCCTTTTGTGAGCGGGCGATTGAAGATCAACATGATCATCAGCCAGCCGAAAAAAACGCCGATCAGTGAGTTCAGAAACGGTGTATGGACATCAGTTACACTGTTCACGCAGTTCATACAGGCTTCTGAGGACCGTGCCGGCAGAAGCAAAAGAAGAACGAGAGTGAACAGGGCAATTTGTTTCATATCACTGGTGACAGCCTAACAGGTAAAAAAGGTTCGGAGTGACCTGTTAATGCGGTGGTCTTTGTTCCATGCTTCCAGGATATTGTCACAATGCGTCAGCAGATAAAATTCTCCCCGTCTGGCTTTGACTGGCGTAAACCGTTTCAGATCTGCGGAAGGAATCACCGTCTGAACGTATTGACTGCCATTCTTGAGGCGATGAACCAGCTGGTATTTGTCGTCCTGCTTCCAGATTTCAATCATGTTTACGATATCACTGGAAACTGGGGAAAAGCGATAGAGTAATTCACCCGATTGCTGATTCAACGGGGGGGATGGTTTGGTATTTCGTGTTGTGGTTGTTTCTGCAATCTGCTGGTCAGTCAGGATACCTGTTTGTCCCAGAACGAAATAGCCTCCGACACAGAGGAGTAACAGACAACCAGGCAGAATCAGTTTCAGCAGCCCCGCTTTTTTGAGAGTACGAATGGGAATCATGCGTGTTAC
>JAGQQP010000019.1 GCA_020426085.1 Planctomycetaceae bacterium
GACAGATTGTCCCGCACCGTCATGGTATGAAACAGTACGCCATCCTGGGGAACATAACCGATTTCGCGTTCAGCTGGACTGGCATGTGTCATCTCGATGCCGTTCAGGGAAACAGAGCCTGACTGGACTTTCTTCAGGCCGCAGATCGTTTCCAGAATGGTCGTTTTACCGCTGCCAGTCTTACCCATCAAGACTGCATAATGTCCACTGGGAATTTCAAAGCTGACATCTTTCAAACGGAATTCGCCAACCTGGACACAAAGGTTTTTTACTGAAATCATAACTTGTCAAATCAGGTAGTTGAGATCTCTGGTGCAGCAGAGTTAAAAAAATCATGTTTAAATTGCAGTGCCGCGCGTCAGTCCAAACATACGGGCAACAATCAGTACGATCAAGGCAGACACAACCATAATGAGTGAGGCAGCAACGGCACCTTCAATGTTACCAACAGTCAACTCCAGAAACACGGTCGTCGGCAGCACTTCTGTTTTCATGCGGGTTGCCCCGGAAAAGATCAGAATTGGCCCGAATTCTCCAAGTGAACGGGCCCACGCCAGCGTCGCTGCTGCCAGCAGTCCCCGGTAAGCCTGTGGAAAGACGACACGCCAGAAAGCCTGCCCCCGATTACAGCCCAGAGTCAGCGCCACCTGTTCGTAACGGGGGCCAATCTGGTCAAAAGTCACTCGCATAGTACGTACCGCAAATGCACAGGCTACCATGAACTGCGCCAGAATAACACTCGGGATCTCATAAGACACACCGATTGACCTGCCAAAGAGCACTTTGGTGATCTTACGAATCAGTTCATCAATCGACTGCGTCTGATCCCCTGGAACCTGAGCATTTTCCATCGACTTCTGTGTTTCAGCCAGCCGTTCTTCATCAACATGCAACTGTTCGTCAACTTGCTGTTGTTCGTCAACAACAGGTTTCTGTGCGACAAGGGGCTGGTCTTCAACTGACTGCGGTTGCTCTTCACGCACTGAATCCTGCTGTTCCAGCGACGCAGCTGTCTCTGTCGGCATTTGATCCTGGCCAGAAAGATCATTGATCGCACGGGCTTCCGTTTTTACCCCTGCCAGTTCATTCAACCATTCGATCTGAGGTACCTGAAGCTGAAACAGAATCAGCAGGCACAGTCCAATGACCAACGGAGGCAGCACTATAGGAATATCCAGAATCGCGTCAATCAAAGTCTTTCCCGGGAACTGATGCCGTGACATCAGGTAACCGATCGGCACTGAAACCCAGAGAGAAAGCACTGTTGTAATCGCGCAGGAAACCAGACTCAACCAGATCGCATATTGAATTTCCGGCTTTCGAAATGAACGTAAAATATGACCGGGCGTGGTATAAGTCGCTTCTGCTGCAAGCATCGCCACAATCAGCAGCACATAAACCGCGCTGATGGCAACAAAAATGGCATAAAACGGGAGATCAGATCGCGACTTCCATTTGCGGGGTTGTTCTTCCGGGCTGGTCCCACTCATAGTGACTCCGGAGTAATCCGCCAGCGGAAACCGATAGATTCAAAAAGGCTGCGCGACGGAGAAGAGGTCAGCCTGTCGACCAGACGCTGCATCAGATTGGGATAAGCAGTAGTTTTGAGAATCGCAATCGGCTGCTGTGCCAGCGGATCGCCTGATTTGATTTCGACGATATCGACCTTGTCTTTCACATAAGGCAGATTCGCCCGGTAGACAATCGCAGCGTCGAGGGAACCGGTTCGCAGTTGATTCACCAGAAGATCCGCCGTCGGCGTGTTGGTTTTCACATTAGGCTGAACCTGATCGTAAAGGTTCTTACCATTCAGCTCCAGAGAACTCAACAGTTTTTTCGTTAATGCTCCCAGAGCACTTTGCTCATGGTGAGACAGACCGATGCGCAGGTCGTCATTAGCCAGATCGTAGATCGTCTTGATGTTTTTGGGATTCCCTTTTTCCACGATGATGACCATATCCGTTTCCGCCACAGTCAGGGGAGTTTGAAACTGGGGCTGAACCTGAACCATATAAGAGGTATCGCAGGCAAAGTAAGCGTCAGGCCGTTGGCCACTGTTGATCTGCCCCACCAGGATTCCACACCCGTTGAAGACCGTATTAATCGTCACGCCTTCTCGTTGCTCAAATTCTTTCAACGTATCCTGAATCGCCAGCCGGTTTACACCACCGCTGAACAGCAGAATTGTGGGGTGTGGTTCCCATTTATCTCCCTGCACAGTCTGATAACCCAGCTTCTCGAATGCTTTCTGGCCTTTCTCGGGTGCCTGCAGATAGCGGGCAAACATCAATGCTTCCTGGGGCTTTTGTGATGAAGTCAACACGCTTACTGTCACATTCTTAATCGCTTCCTGAAATTCGGGGACATCAACCATATCTGCCTTTTCCGGATGCTGATTGACGGTTGCATCCCAGACGATGGCGGCATCAACAGCCCCCAGCAGGACGTCAGTAGAGACCTCAGAGACCGTAGGTTTGAATACCCGAGCTGACTTGGCAAGTGGTTCCCACTTTCCATTTTTCGTAAGCACTTTTTTCGTCAATTTGCCGATCGAAGCAGCATCGGGATTCGCCAGAGCCACCGTCACATCTTCTTTCAGCAGGTCATCGATCGACTTGATCCCTTTGGGATTTCCTTTCTGAACCATAATGACCGGATGCATCTGGGCCACTTGAATCGCTTCCTGTACCAGCCCCTTTTCCCGGGCAATTTCGATATAACTGGTATCCGCTGCCAGATACAGATCACCTTTTTTCGCGACCTGTAAATTGCTCAACAGCGTTCCGGAACCACCGTATTGCAAATGAACCGGCATGCCGAATTCTTCTTCAGCAAACTGCGCTGCCATCTCGGCTATCGGTGGTTTGATTCCCGCGGCACAATACATCACCAAAGCATCCTGGTGTCCGTCAGAAGTGCCCTCTGTTGATTTCTGTGATGTATCTTTCGGAGGGGTATAAATCAAAACCGCCAGCATGATCACCAGAAAAACGAGTGAACCGCCGGCGATCATGAGTCCTGACACTTTCCCGCTACGATTCGGCTGTGGAATATCTTTATTATAGTTCTGATTTCCAAAGTAGTTCATTATCTTGTCCTGTTTATAATCTACGCTGAGTGTGTTGTCAGGAATTGACTAATGTTTCTGATTCATCGGGTGTGACGAGGTGACCATCCCTGATTCCCAACACCCGTTGTGCCGTCTGGACCGCCTGATCGTCGTGAGAGACCATCAACACACAGCCACCGTTTTCGGCAAATTGACATAAGGCTTTGAGTACGATTTCAGAATTTTCGCTATCCAGATTCCCTGTCGGCTCATCTGCCAGCAGAATTTTCGGCTGATGAAACAGGGCTCGTGCCAGCGCCACCCGCTGTTTTTCACCGGTACTCAACTGGGCTGGTGTGTGATGCAATCGCTGCTCAAGCCCGAACTGGGTAATCAATTCACGGGCACGCTCTCGCGCGTGAGTACGATTCGATGCCAGTGCAGGGGTTGCCACATTATCCAGTACATTCAAGTAAGGCACCAGGTGGAACTGCTGGAAGACAAACCCCAGATGCTGCGAACGAAAACGGGCTCGCTGATCATTGGATAACCGGTAAGGATTGGTCCCTTCAATCCGTACCTCACCTGAATCGGGGCTGAGCAAGCCTCCCACCATCAGCAGCAGCGTCGACTTTCCACAGCCACTTGGTCCCTGAATTGCTACGAACTCATTCGTGTCGACGTTCAGACTGATCCCATCGACCGCCTGAACCCGCCCCGGGCCGGATTTAAATGATTTCGACAGTTGTTCCAGTTCAAGTAACATCGGGATCTAATTATCCTTCCTGAAGAATGGTGGCAGGATCCTGGCGGGCTGCCATTAAAGCGGGAATCCAGCTGGCAAAACCAGCCAGAAGCGGGGCGAACACCAGACTTAACAGTAACCAGCGTCCGGAGAATAGTACTTCCCGGGGTTGAATCGATTCAGGTAACTTGCCCCAGATCACACCGATACCATATCCCAGGAAATAACCGAGCAGGGCACCAATCAGTCCAATCAGCACTGCCTTGAATATAAAGATCCCAAAGACCTGAGAAGAACGCAGTCCAATCGCACGCAGGATGCCGATTTCTGTTGCGCGGCGTCGCACATTTTCGAGTGACAGAAAACCGATCCAGGCACCACACCCCAGAACCACCAGCGGTACCAGTACAGCCGCAAAATCGGCGTGGCGTTCAATCAGTTGAATCCGGTTAGCCTTTTCCTGTTCCAGTGAAGCGACAGCGGTCGCATGTGCTTTATTACGGGCTTCGGCTCGCGCCAGTGCAGGGGGGCCGCGTTCGATAATCTGTGTGCCTGGCAGAATTTCGCCGACATCTTTACGAATCTCCGCGACACGGTCTTCGGTGGCACAATTACATTCGAGTGCCAGAATCGCATTTACCAGATTCTGCATGCCCAGCAGTTCCTGAGCTTCTTTCAAATTAATCCAGACGGTACTGTCATCGGAATTACCCCGTTCGGGGTAGTTCTGGCTCACCTTGAATGGTTTGCCCATCAGTTTGACTTCATCACCGGTTTTAAGGCCGAGTTTTTTCTGAATCTGATATCCGAGTACCATCTTACCTTCCGGCACCAGTTGCTGAAGCGGTTTTTTCAAGGCCCGCTCCAGCTGGGGTACTTCTCCCCGTGTCCCGGTCAGAATGATTTCACACTCTTTTTCCGGCCAGGTGACTTTTTTGGCTACCATGGGCAACAGGTGATTGACTGTCACGATTGTTGATTCGGCCAGTTTTGTCACATTGTCTTCAGGCATGGTTTTTTCGACGATTCCCGTCAGGTGAAATTCACTCAGATCCTCATCCGCCGGTAAAATCAGGATATTAAATCCCAGACCTTTCGTAATTTTTCGCATCGCATCTTCGAGCTGCGCGCCTGCCTGTTTCACTTCGACTGATTTTTTCTCCAGAATCAGTTCCGTCTGAATCTCATCTGCCTGCAATAACGTCAAAGCCGCCACAAGGCAGGCAACTGCTACGACAACAGACAACAGCCCCAGCAGAAAATTCATCTTGCGATGCTGCATTTCCTGAATCACCAGGTGAAATAGCGACATTGATTTTACGTCCTTCTAAACAAGCCGTTCATGGCACTCTGTGATTATGCTACTGTTTTCGTGCTAACAGCATGTAACTTCCTGCCAGAAGAATGACAAGCACAACCGAACCGACCAGCAGTAAGAATTCAATTTTATATTGCACGGGAGCAACACCTGACGATTCTGCAGTTAATGTGCTCCCCTCACTCGCTTTAGTGGAAACAGCCCCTGTCACGGTATTGCTCTGTTTTGCTTCCTTCGCAGCGGTTTTCTCTGTAGCCTGGCTGTCAGAACCAGCCTGTTTATTGAGCAGTTGAGGCATGGAAGCGGAATCTGTTTTTTCGGCATCACTGTTTGAAAAACTGGTCAAACCCGTCAAGGGCGGCAGTTCCTTTTCATCCTGTGTCGCTGGAGTTACCAGTTTTTCCCAGGGAACAGACATTAACAGGTCGGTTCCCGGATTCTGATCTTTCACCTGACAGGTGCAGGGACCAGTCAGATCACGACAGGCCTGCTCGATAGTTCCCGGATTGATTCCTTTACCGATGAGGGCATACAGCACGCGACCGCGTCCAAATACGGGTAACGCCATCGGATCTGAATCAAAGTCTTTCAGATCGCTCTCCGTCGCCAGCAGCATCTGTGTCAGAGACTGTTCTGCGGAATCATCACGAGAGCAGGTCACGATACTGAATTTCAACTTCAAACTGTCTGGTGAAACACTGACCAGCCCCTGTTCGATATCAGCCTGTTCGATCTCAGGCAGCTTCAGCGTTTTTTCCATCCGCTTGAGTTCTTTCGCCAGCAGTTCGCGGGCGGCTTTGTCTTTCGCGACATCGCCACTTTCCAGAAAGACCCAGACTGCAGTCTGGCCATCGATCAGCTGCTTTGCGATATTCTGTCGCAGGGGAGAATCAATCAGGCGGGAAATATTTTCTTCCGTCGGTTCACCTGACCAGAAACCAGTGGGAACCGGAGCGGGCAGGGGAGTTCGCATCACCAGTAAAGGCAGCGTTTCTGATTTTTGTGCCTTCCAGAGTGCCAGATCTTCGGGAGCAGGCTTGGTGTCCAGATCAACCAGTCTCAGTTCCACATTGGCAGATTTTTGCGCAATCGTCCCTTCCTGGTCAAAGTGAGAAATTAACTTCTGCTGTTCCGGCGTTAAACCACCACGATGGAATAGAACCGCACTGTACTTATCTGCGGGCCAGCGTTCCAGAGCGTATCGAAAGACTGGAACCGAGCAGGCCCAGATCACTGTGGTCGTTAACAGGGTTCCAAGAACAACGAGTGATGTTAAACACCGTTTCATGTAATCACCTTTTATGGAGGGTCAGGTCTGGCGGGTCGCTGCGGTAATTGAAATCGGCAGTCTCTCTGTATCTTCAATTCTCATAAACCGATATCAATGCATACTATGATGACAAAGTATGAGGTAAATGTGAAGAAAAGATGATTTCAACACGAAACTTTTATCAGAACTGATCAGCGGGGGCGTTTTGAATGAGCAATCACCGCTTGACCTGAGAATTCACAGGATTTCGGTATTTTCCGGCATTCTGACAATGCATGTGTGAGCAGTGAGATCGGCATTCCGATCTGAACAGAAAGCAACCGTCTGAGAAATTAGCGAATCCAGACGAAGAGCAGCACCATGACCAGCGAAGAAGCGAGCAGCAGCATAGATGCACAACCCGACTTCATCTGAATGTCATACTTTTCGATCAGAGCCTCTATGGCTTCTTTTGACTCCTTCAGACCTGCGCCGGTTGATTCGCGGTAATCTTTAATGGCCTGAATTTTATTTCCCTGCCTGAGCGACTCCAGAATGTGTTGCGCGACCTCAGACTGACCGTTGGCTGCATCATCCTGGCCTGATGAATCAGGCTGATTCTCATCATTCACGGTGGTATTTCCTCAAAGAGCAGGGACAGGTAACAGGGAGACCAACATCAGACTACTACCTGTTATTTTGCAAAGCTGATTCAGAAATCAGCAGTATGCATCACTGTTCTACCACCATGCTATTTCGTTGTTCAAGTACAATTTCAATCCCGTTCCCTGAATTACGCAGAATAATTCAGGGAACGGGACATGTTAAGACACAACGACACAATCAGAAATTCGTCGGCTGCGTTTTTGTGAATCCACACGCGCTTTGTGAGTGTATGCACGCGTCAACAGCATTTTCATATCTGACAGAGAGACTTCCTGTAGATCAATATTCAACTCAAGCAGACGGTCAATCACAGCATTTGCCAGATCGGTACGATCTGCTGCCGGCGACAACCCATTCCACAACTCTTCCATGACCTGTTCTGACATGACCCCGTTCTCCTGATTTATCATCGTAACACTTTGTCTTAAAAAACTTGAATTCACAGTCCCCAGCCTGACGGCTCAAGAGGCTGCAGCTCTTCACCCCTGGAAAAGCCTGACGAGTAAGAGAATCGCAAGGACTGTACCAAACCGCCCGAAAAATCCGAATGACCAGACAAACCTGCTTAAATGCCTGCTATGATTGAAGCTTTTGTCTCACCAGCAATAGTAAAATTCACAATTGCGGTTCTGACCAAAAAAGAACTGTCGTCAATTTGCGACATTCTTACATCAAGATGATAATTCTTACGAAATCACCTTCACAGGCAGGATTTTCCTCAAGTTTCCCACAAAGCTTTCGCACAAGCGTTTCATACCTGTATGACAACACAGATCAATGGTGAGTTCGCCTCTTCTTGCAGCATAATTTGAATATGCTGCCTAGGCAGCTCAATGTCTCTCGACGGGCAGTTGAGGGCTGGAAGCAGATGTGATGCCCCGTTTCTGATCCCACCAGCGAATCGCCGTTTGACGCTCTTCCACAGTCTCTTCCAGTAGCGAAACCAGCAGCAGACGCTGACCAGCGGTCAACGACAGGCCTCGACGACGCATGGATGTATCTGCCAGCTCGAAGAGATCAGCAATATCGATCTGACTGTCAATGCGTCCCAGCCAGAAGCGTGAGAAGGAGGGAATATGTTTCGGCAGTAGCTCGCCTACCGGGAGGACCATCGACATCACGCCGACTGAGGAACCGGTATTGAACAGGCTGTTGAGAGCGGTCTTCGTATGGTCGCCGATAAAACAGCCAATCTTAACGGAATGGGTCTCAATGGGAATTCCCGCCAGCGGTACTTTGACCGGAGAATAATCGTTTTTCAGATCACTGTTACTGGTTTGTGCTCCGAGATTCACCCAGGGACAGATATAGGAGTGGCCCAGGAATCCATCATGGTATTTGTTGGCATAACCATGCAAAATCGATTCCTCGATCTCTCCCCCCAGTCTGCAGTGTGGCCCGGCAGATGTACCTGCTTTAATATTCGCGCGGAACAGCTGTGTGCCTGGTCCAATATAAGCAGGACCTTCAATTCGTGTGAAAGCCTGAATCCGGGCATCCCGATCGATCACGATCGGGCCCTGTCGGGTATCAAACACTACGAAAGGATCAACCTCGGCGCTGGAATCGACACTGACCAGATCCGCTGGCCCTACTATCGTCAGGTTCTCGTTATTGACTGTTGAAGGTCGTAATGACTTAGACAATGAAAAGTCATCTACAAGTTGTTGCCGGTTCTGATTGACCAGATCCCAGGGGTAATGCAGTTCAGTACCATCGACTGCCACCTGTTTTCTGGTTGACGCAATCTTCTGAATCGCATCATCCCAGGCATCAGTTGTCAGCAGTGCCGCCTCTTCGGGTTCCAGCAACAGGTAAGCAACCGTATCCCCCATCATCCCGACACTCTCAGCGGTGACATTCGCCAGACGAGGAATTTCATGAATCGCAGGCAGCCAGCGTCCGTTGATTAGCAGAGTAGGTGCTTCACTGAGCCAGATGGCATCATTAATTCGAGCCTCTGGAAATTCTTCTGAATAAACTTCCGTCAGAGCAGGGCGTATCAAAACGCCCCATTCCTCGACAGGCAGTGATTTCAACATCCGCTCACGCGCAGAAAACTGACCGCACAGCAGTTCAAATACCGGCCTCATCAATGCGATGGGGGTAAACTGCAGTGCAGAACAGTCTTCAAAAAATGCAAGTCGATTCACTTTGCACTTCCCTGTGCGAAATCGATGAAAAGAGTGCTTGAAATCAATGGTACCAGATGACTAACTTCCTGCTGTAAACTCATAACAGATTTACACGATTGAGGAAAGGCAGTTTCTGACGACAGATACCAGATGCCAGTATTTCAGGCCTTTATTGATTTTCACACATTCTTTTTATTTATTTCGCACCCTGAAAAGAGAAAAAACCCGGCAAGACAATCCGGACTGGTATTGATCTACCGGGTTCTGAGAATTGAATTTAATGATTTCGGACACAGATGGTCCTGACAGGTAAGCCAGTTATCTGGCAATCGGAGCTGCTTCAGCATTACCGGCCAGCTGGTAAATGGCAGATTGACATCCATACTGTTTGCTGTATTTGTCTGAAATCCCCAATACCGTTTCAGCGGCTCCCAGTAACAGAGTGCCACTGGAATTCAACTGGCTGCTGATACGGTTTAAAATGTCTTTTTTCAATTCTGGTTTGAAATAAATCAGGACATTGCGGCAGAACACAATATCAAACATACCCAGATGTCTGAAATCTTCCAGGAGGTTTAAGTGCTTCCATTGAATTCCAGTTCCCAGTTCGGGTTTGATTTTCCAACCCTGCTCGCATTGCTCAAAATATTTCATCAGCAACTGCACGGGCAGACCACGCTGGACCTCAAATTGTGAATAGACGCCTTCGCGTGCTCTCTCCAGAGCTTTACTACACAAATCCGTCGAAATAATTTGAATATTCCAGTCATTCAGCTCCGGAAAATTCTCGCGTAACAGCATCATGATGCTGTACGGCTCCTGACCATGCGAGCAGGCAGAACACCAGATTCTCAGCTTTCGGGTCATTTTACGTTCGGCAATGATCTCCGGTAAAATGGTTGCCTTGAGTTCATCAAACGGACGACGGTCACGGAAGAAGGACGATTCATTGGTCGTCATCGCTTCCATGATTTCTTTTTCCAGACTCGGATCCATCTTTGATTTCAAACTCAATACGAGATCCTGAATCCCGTTCATACCGTGAGCTTGTGCCAGAGGTATCAGCCGGGCTTCCAACAGATACTCTTTATTCTCACCGAGAGAAAGACCTGTGGTATCCAATAAAAAATTTGTTATGAAATTATAATCTTCTGGAGACACGAGATCACCACTTTCTATAAAGAACAGAGTCGGGCGAGTTCAGGAGCAATATTCCTGAGTGGTAAAACCTGGCTGGCCAGTCCTGCCTTGGCAATTGCACCAGGCATTCCCCAGACAACACTACTCTGTTCGTCTTGTGCGATAATATAACCTTTACGCTCACTGATTGATTCCGCGCCTTCGATGCCATCATCTCCCATACCAGTCAGCATGACTGCCAGTACTGAGCTGCCATACCATTTGGCAGCAGAAGCATATAATGGGTTGACGGAAGGGCGGCAAAAATGCTCCGGTGCATCCTGATTCAGACGGATTATCATCCGGTCATCCTGTTTATCAATCACCATATGAAAATCTCCAGGGGCAATATAAATATGCCCCCGTTCAATCAACGCCCCATCTCTGGCCTCAGAGGTAGGACGCTTTGTATCCCGTTCGATGTGTTCAGCCAGAGTCCTCGTAAACAGGGGAGGCATGTGCTGGGCAATCAGAATCGGTAACGAAAATTTCTCGGGTAATGCCGTCAACATGGTTCTGAGTGCATTCGGTCCACCAGTACTGGATCCCACCACCATCACCATCGGTGTTTTGGCAGGTCGTTGAATGACTGATGTCTGAAAACGGGAGCAATCCGACTGGTTGGAATTCTGTTTCTTCACCAGTGCCTTAATCAGAGGCAGCAGATCTCGAGCAACCTGCTCAATCGCTGCTGACGCATTTGAGGCAACGGGCTTTGGAATACAACCTGCTGCACCCAGTTCAAGCGCCTGGAGTGTGATCTCTGCTCCCGCACGGGTCAGAGAACTGGCCATGATTACCGGAAGCTCCGGATAATTCTGCTTCAACTGTTTCAGGCATGCGATCCCGTCCATGACAGGCATCTCAACATCCAGAACCACAACATCAGCCTGATTTTTCTCCAGCCAGGTGAGAGCAGTCTGACCATGCATTGCAGAGCCAACCACTTTCACTTCCGCATCCAGATTAATCGCCTGAGTCATCAAGCCCCTTATCACGGCTGAGTCATCGACCAGCAATACCTTGATGATCGAATGGCTCACAGAACACCTGTTTCTTCCAGTTTGTCCCGAACAATATCTTCGGTAAACGGCTTCATAATATACTCGTTTGCACCTGCCTGCATGGCCTGTACGATTTGAGGCATATCATTTTCTGTTGTGCACATTACGACAATCGGCTGCTTTTCACGTGTTTCTGCCCGTAAAGCCTTCAGAAACTCCATCCCATCCATGATTGGCATGTTCCAGTCGAGCAGAACTGCATCCAGTTCCGGATTCGCACGAGCGACCTCCAAAGCCTGTTTTCCATCCTCTGCTTCCAGAACATTCAACCCGAAGGTTCCCATGATTCGTCGACCCACCAGTCTGACTGCACGGGAATCGTCTACAAGTAATATTGTCTTCATTATCACCGGTCTCCCAGTATGTAAAAATAGCTCTATGTTATTAAATTGACGCCAGACTCAGTGTGATCTGAACTTGGATACAGAAATCATTCTTTCTCTGACGTAAAATTAAACTGTCTGAAGGAAGTCTAGGACACGTTTAAGGATGTGACGCAAACAATGCATAAAATCCTGAATTTTCCCTGACTTTGAGCGGTTTACCTCAGTTATTTATAGCTCCATAAAAAAACCGCCAGGCTAAACCAATGTATTAATACACATGTCTACCCTGACGGTAATAACAATTCTGATTATTCACAGTCCCTGAAAAGTCAGGTTCTGCGGATTAGATCGATCGCATCCGCTTAAGGAATGCGGCAGCAGCCTCATCCAGCTTCACAGATTCCTGTGTCAGACCTTGAGCGGCAGCCAGCATGTCATTGGCAGCAGTTCCACTGTCCGACGCTGCCTGAGAAACGCCAGAGATGTTATTAGTCACCTCGGCCGTTCCACGTGCTGCTTCAGCCACATTACGGGAGATTTCATTGGTGGCAGCTGTCTGTTCTTCAACTGCACTGGCAATCGTCGTTGAAATCTCATCGATCTTTCGGATACTCTCTCCAATCGATCCTATGGCAGACACAGCGATATTTGTTGATCCCTGGATGGCACCAATCTTTTCGCTGATCTCTTCTGTTGCACGTGCCGTCTGGCGGGCCAGCTCTTTCACTTCATTTGCAACCACAGCAAATCCTTTACCGGCTTCACCGGCACGGGCAGCTTCGATGGTCGCATTCAATGCCAGCAGGTTTGTCTGTTGAGCGATAGAAGTAATCACTTTCACAACCTGACCGATTTCGCTGCTGGCATCACCCAGCTGTTTAATCGTATCATTGGTACGATCTGCTTCTCCCACAGCCTGCGAAGTCATGTGAGACTGTTCTTGTACATGGCGTGAAATCTCACTGATCGAGGCGCTCAATTCTTCTGCAGCAGAAGAAACGGTTTCCACATTCCGAGTTGCTTCTTCACTGGCAGCAGCAACGACTTGAGACTGTCGAGCTGTCTCGTCAGACATATCTGACAGACTCTTGGAGCTGGCCTGCATCTCGGTAGCCGATGAGGTCACGACACTGACAATACCCTGAATTTCTGTTTCAAAATCATTTGCCATTTTGACCTGTTCTGTGATCACAGACCAGGAAATCATCGGACCAATATATTTGCCTTCCTTGTCTGAAATCGCTGTCGCCAGCAGGTCCAGAGTTTCCTCACCCACTTTAATCTTGGCACGGTGTGGCAGATTTGATGGATCTGCCAGCAGACGGCGCTGCATTTCCGGATTCTTGTGGAAAATGTCAATACTCTGACCAACCAGCTGATCTACCGGTTTGGGAAGCAGGTGCTCGATCTCTTTTAACTGTTTATAAGAAGCTGGATTCATATAGACCAGCTCAAAGTCTCTGTTGGCAAGCAGCACATTGATGGGAATGTTGTCCATCATGTTCTGGACACGGACCATATCATCTTCTGCCAGTTTCTTTTCTGTGATGTCTTGTGCATATTTGACAACTTTAAACAGTTTGCCCGCTTTGTTACGAATGGCATTGTAAGAGGCAGAAATCCAGACTTCCTTGCCTCCTTTGCCGATGCGTTTGTATTCCGCAACCTGATTGATGCCGTTATTGAGGTTTTCCCAGAATTCTCTGTATTCATTGCTGATCTGAAACTCAGGTTCTACAAATATCCTGTGATGCTTACCCTGAATTTCTTCCAATGTATAACCAAGCGTGGCACAGAAATTATGATTGGCCGTAATGATGGTACCATCCATCTTAAATTCAATGACGGCCTGGGCATCGCTGAGGGCTCCCAGCTGTCCTGTATAATCACAGAGTTCTTCTTCCTGCTTTACCTGCTGCGTTACATCTTCCCAGGTCAGAATAGTTCCTGCAGAGGCAAGCGGATTCAAACTGATTTTAATCGAATGATTTCCAACGGAGGCCGTAATGGATTTTTCTGCAGTCAATCCGGTCAGCGCAGATTGCAGTTCAGGCAGTTTTACAAACAGCAGGCTGATGGAACCACCGACAAGTTGCTGGGGGTTTACTCCCAGGTCAGTGCTCAGTTCCTGGATCAGTTGCTGACCTTTACGATTCAAATATGTGACAGCCCCTTCCGAGTTCAGAAAGAGGATGGCCTGTGGACTGTGTTCCACAATTCCATAAAACTGATCTGTATCCTGCGACCGTTCAGTAGCCGCGCTCTGTCCCGTATTCTGTACTGAATCAATCGACATTTCACTCTTCTCCTTCGGATGGTTGATCTGTGCATCAGATCGTAAGGGTAGTTCTGAATTAGTTTGGTCAACTTGTTTTGAAAGCGGCTGGTCTTCCACCCGGGAATCCACTTCTTCAAAACCGGCTCCCACTGAGCCTGATACTGCCGTTGATTGAAGCTGTTTTGCGCGACTTGAGTCTTTGGCACCTTCAATCATCATTGTTGCAACTGCATCGAGAGCCTGACGCCAGGTCTCTTCCAGTTCTTCACTCCATTGAGCTCCAGCAAACTCTGCCAGTACATCGAGCAGAGTATCCGTTACCGGCGGATAGTCATCCTTCTGGATGCCCATTTCGCCATGTTCTTTTCCCAGTTGGTGTAATACTTTGGTCAGGGCAGGGGGGTTCTCGAGTGACTTCAAGACCAGAACCAGCGCCTGGATCAGTTTCCCGCGCTGTTCTGAAAAATCGGTATGCGTAAAATAACGCAGCAGATCGGGATAATCCTCGAACAGCTTTTCATAAAACCGCTCTGCAAGCTGGTCTGCACGTGGTGCAACCAGTTCGAACGATTCCCGCAATGCAGTGACATTGAGATCCACAGGCAGGGCCCTTAATCAGACAGCAATTCCAACAAAAAAATCACTCAAAATTTAAAATGGTTTCCACATCCAGAATGACAAACAAACCCTCATCTAACTGAAAAACACCAATGGTCACCGACCGCCAGTGTGGATCCAATGTACGAGGTACTGGCTCCATGGAACGTCCCGAAACATTAATGACATCGCCTACTTCATCAACCAGCAGACTGAAGGACTCTTCACCCACGCGGGTAACGACATTCATTGACCGGTCATCTTCCAGATCAGGCAGTCCCAGACGTTTACGCAAACTCACGGCTGTTACGATCTGACCACGTAGATTTAACAGACCTTTGATCTCTGCACGGGCCAGTGGAGTCGGTGAAATCACCTGTTCCGTCAACACTTCCTGAACCATGTTGACCGGCATCCCCAGTAACTGGTCATCGACACGAAACGAGACATACTGACTCGAATAATCTAACTGCGACTCCATCCCACTACCTGAATCAGTGATTGCGATGCTCATGCATTAACTCCTGTTTTATATTTAGACCGTGCAAATGACTCATCCAGACAGGAGATCAGCTCATGCGAATTAAACTTGACCAGAAACTCATCAAAACCAGCGTCCCGGGCTTTGGCCTGATCTGTGGAACTGCTTGCAGAGGTCAAAGCAATGACATTCATCTCTTGAGTACTTTCCTGGGATTTCAGCCATTCACAAAACTCAAATCCATCCATCATGGGTAGGTCCAGATCTGTAATGACGGCATGGAACCTGGAATCTTTCTCCAGTAGTTCAACAGCAGAAATGCAACTGTCTCTGGCCACAACGGTGTACCCTTCCGTTTCCAGAGCGGTTGTCACCAGTTGCCTGAAGAACATTGAATCATCGACAATTAAGACTCGGAATGATTTTTTATCTTCGACTTTTTCAAACCAGTTCGGGGTTGAACGAGTCACATAATACTGGGTATCAATCACATCAATTGCATTCTTGCCTATAATGGCAGTCCCCAGTACGCCTGGTCGATCCGACTGCATCCGGATCACAAGCTGCTCGTCAATGATGTCTTTGATTTCATTAACCATCAGCCCCATCGAGCGATTGTTTTCGGAGAAGACGATCACGGGTTGTGGATCAACGGGTTCTCCTCCACCATAACCGGCTCCTTCGATTGAAAGCAGTGGCAACAGATTATCGCGGTATTGAACAACCTTACGGTCACCGTTTAACTCAATGCTTTCCAGAGGAAATTCTTCGAGCCGTGCGACCAGTGATAGCGGCACCGCCATAGTCACATTATCTTTCACACCGAACAGCAGCATACTGATGGTGTCCCGGTCAGAACTGGCCGTTGTTTCTTCCGCAACCGATTGAGAATGAGCTGAACTACCGCCACACTGGTTAAAGATTCCCCCCACATCGAGAATCATCACTACCCGGCCATCTCCCAGAATTGTCGTTCCCTGGTAGAGACCGATATTCTTTAAAAGTCGGCCAACTGGCTTGACTACGATTTCTTCGGTATCAAAGATGCGGGACACAATCAGTCCAAACTGATCTTCACCTACCTGAACCACTACGATATTCGTGTCCTGGAGATCGTCATCTTCGGGAGTATCCTCTTCCAGTTGCAGAACTTCATTCAAATGAACGAGTGGCAGCAGGCGATCTCGCAGTCGAAATACTTTTTTGTCGTGAATCGTTTCAATTTTTTTGCAGTCTTCTGCAGAGAGTCGAACCAGTTCCACAACTCCCAGCTGAGGAATGGCAAACGGCTGTGAGCCGCTCTCCAGCACCAGTGCGGATACAATCGCAAGAGTGAGTGGAATTTTAATTCTGACAGTCGTCCCTTTTCCCATTTTAGAAGCGAGGTCTACTGTTCCCCCGATTTTTTCAATCTGGGTTCGCACCACGTCCATCCCCACGCCACGCCCGGAAATGGAACTGACCTGTTCTGCCGTTGAAAACCCTGCCTGGAAAATCATGGAAAACACATGACTGTCTGTCACATGTGGTGCATCAGTCTCTTTGATCAGTCCCTGGGAAATCGCCTTTTTCAAAACTCGTTCCCGGCTGATACCGGCACCATCATCCTGAATCTCGATGATGACATGCCCGCCTTCATGATAGGCATTCAAATGAATCGTTCCCGATTCCGATTTACCGGCTGCTTTTCGGACATCTGCGGTCTCGATGCCATGGTCAGCAGAGTTTCTCACCATGTGAGTCAGAGGATCTTTAATGGCATCCAGAACAGTTCGGTCCAGTTCCGTTTCGGCCCCCGTCATGACCAGTTCGATATGTTTGTTGGTCACCTGAGATAAATCACGTACCAGACGGGGAAGCTTGTTCCATGCATTTCCGATCGGCTGCATGCGTGTCTTCATCACGCCTTCCTGCAGATCTGTCGTCACGCGATTAAGATGCGTGATGGGAGCAGCGTATTTGGACTCTTCGTCCCCCCGCGCAAGCTGCAACAGCTGATTGCGTGTCAGTACCAGTTCTCCCACCAGATTCATCAGACTGTCAACTACATTCACATTGACACGAATAGACAGGTCAGCCACACTTACTTTGGAAGAACGGACTGCTGCTTCTTCTGAGACAGCTGCAGGAGCTAAAAGATCTGCTGGCTCTGCCTGAACTTCAGGAATCGCTTCAGCAATGACGACCTCTTCACTTTCAGCGGACTTGGCGACATCTTTCGGACTTTGTTCGCTGACGGGCTCTTCATCGACCTGAGTAACATCAGTGTTTTCTTCAGTTTCATCCGCTACCAGGGGAGCAGGGGAGGACTGCTGAGGTGTTGAAGCCGGAGGAGCCGTTGCCAGATTGGCCAGCTCGTCTAACATCAGGGTTAAAGTCGAATGATCTGTTTTCGGCTCTTCACCGGTTGCCTCTAATCCCTGCAGCAATTCTTTAATCCGGTCGATGGCTTCCAGTACCAGCGAGATGGCTCCGGGAGATACTTCGAGCATTCGCTCACGCATCTTTCCAAGAACATTCTCGGCTGAATGCGCGACTGCTCCGAGATTCGAGAGACCAAGAAAACCACAGGTCCCTTTAATGGTATGGATCGTGCGAAAGATACTGGCAATCAGCTCAGCATTCTGGGGGTCTTTTTCCAGCTCTACGATTTCTGAGTCTAATTGACCTAAATTCTCCCAGCTTTCTGCCAAAAACTCTTGCAGAATATCGTCCATCAGCCCGTCCTGGTGATTAGGGAACGTAATTGAAGTGTGAATAAGACTTAGGCGCGGAGAGCTAATACATTTACCAGAAAGAACTTATAAACAAGCTTCTATACAAGCTTCGTTCAATATAATCCCCCCAACAGTACGTGATCTCCCCTTAAGCACTATCGTCATTTCTCCTTAAGCCCCTTGACCTCCTGTTATCCGCAGATGCAGAAGTGAGGGGAATTACCCAATAATTTTGGACCATAATCGTCACAGGTGCACAGTAATCAAACCAGGCGATTTACAGAATGACTCACTTGCAATGAACAATAGTTTCAACTGCGCACGGAATACTTAACATTGTTGTATTATTAAGAAATCAAAGCAGAGTCGGCGTTCGGTTGTATGGTCGTCCTGAGACCATTACAATCCACCCCGATTAAATGTTACCCGACAGCGGACAGAGGTGCGTAGTGGAATCGTTCTCCATCTCCTCTGCCGTCAAATATACACATCTAATAGTTTATTAAACGAAGGAGTAAGTCCTGTGGCTGCGGTAAAGGTTGGTATCAACGGTTTTGGGCGTATTGGGCGTATCACATTCAGAGCACTT
>JAGQQP010000001.1:0-24786 GCA_020426085.1 Planctomycetaceae bacterium
CAGGAATTCGCAGTCTAAAAGACCTGCCGACTCCCGAAGTCAAATACCTGGAGAGCAAAAAGGAGTCGAACGCACCTCAACGGCTCGTGATCACGCCGGAACCCGGAATTTCTCTCCCTGCCCTCTATTGGGCTGACGGAAATGAGTTGCCGGTTCTGATTGCACCCACTTCAGGTATGAATTCCTGTGTGAAAACCGCTGCACAACTCAATGCCCAGGGGCACCCGGTGCTGGTTGTGGAAGTACGGGATACAGGTGAGTCGAAAACCAAAACCTGGCGTTTCCCTGGTGCAGACTATTACATTGCACACATGCTGGGACGCTGCTGGCTTGGAATGCAGGCAGAAGATTTACTGATTTCCGCCCGCTGGCTGCAGTCACAATACAAAAACAAACCGGTGAAACTTCAGACAAAGGGAGAGCTCGGCCCTGCCGCATTACATGCTGCGGCACTCGAACCGGGACTGATCTCTCAACTGCAACTCGAAGATTCATTGAATTCGTGGCGGGATTTACTCACGTCACAGGATGCATTTCATCTTCTGCCTCTCGCAGTTCAGAATGTTCTGACCTATTATGATTTACCCGACTTGAAGAAGCTTTCAGACTAAATATTGATCAATCACAGAGGATCCTCCTATGAACTTTATAAAATCTACAGTCAGTCTGTTGCCCATCATACTGTTACTCACTCCTGTCTGCCTGGATGCTGCCGAAACGAAGCCGAATATCCTGCTGATCCTGGCGGATGATGTCGGCAGTGATGCGATCGGCTGCTATGGAGGTCGCAGCTATCCAACACCACATATCGATGCCCTCGCAAAAGGAGGCATGAAATTCAATCACGGTTATGCCATGCCCGTCTGCCACCCGACACGCGTCTGCCTGATGACGGGGCGCTATCCGTTCCGCTTTGGCAAAGCCGGTTCAAAATGGGGAGATTTCCCCCGTGACGCGGAAGGAATTACTATCGGCAACCGCATGCAACAGGCCGGCTATGCCACCGCAGTCGCTGGAAAATGGCAACTCTGCATGATGAAAAATGACAAACAACATCCCAGCCGAGTCGGTTTTGATGAATGGTGTCTGTTTGGCTGGCACGAAGGGGGCCGCTATCATCATCCCCTGATTTATCAGAACGGTTCACTGCGGGACGATACTTCCAGTCTGTATGGCCCTGAAGTCTATGCGGATTTCCTGATTGACTTTATGAAACGCAGCCATAAAGCGGGCAAACCCTTCTTTGCCTATTACCCGATGGCACTCTGCCACGATGTGACCGACGATTTGAAAGATGAACATGTCGCGTATTACAAATATGGACGCTGGATGACCTACGGCGAAATGATTGCCTCCATGGATGATATGGTCGGTAAAGTCGTAGACTCATTGAACGAGACAGGTGTGCGTGACAATACGTTAATCATTTTCACCACCGACAATGGCACTCCCTCTGCCAGTTATCTGACCGTCAACGAAAATGGTAAAATGGTAAGACCTAAAGTCGTTTCAATCAGGAATAACAGCATCGTACCCGGTGGAAAAGGGAAACTGGACGATACGGGAACGCGCGTGCCTCTCATTGCCAACTGGCCTGGACACATCAAAGCTGGAACTGAAGTTGATGACATGGTCGACATGAGCGATTACCTGCCTACGGTAACCGAAATTGCCGGCTTGAAAGCAGCCGATGTCCCTCGTGACGGCATCAGCTTTGCCCCTGTCCTGTTTGGAAAACCTGACCAGCGTAAAACACGGGAGTGGATTTACATTGAACTCCGCAATAAAAGCTGTGTCCGTTCCCCGGACTGGAAGCTGTACCGGGACGGTCGCTTTTATGACCTGCAACAGGATGCTGGAGAAAAGTCGCCGCTGAAAGCAGACCAGGTGTCAGGAACTGCAAAGCAGAACCATGCCGAGTTATCAAAAGTCCTGACTGAACTGCAAGGGCCACTGACAGAGCCTTAATTCGACTGCAGACCTGTTGACAATTACTCCGAATTGATGACATTTCATCAAGGTTACGCCAGGATTACTCAACACTCCTGGCCTGAAAACTAAACGTTCCCAGCAGAATAATTCTCTTGTCTCATTGAGATTCCAGGTTATCTGCATCCATTGAAACAATGATGTGTGCGACTGTCCCTTTCCCAACTGCGGACTCCAAACGAAATTTCCCCTTAATCAGCGAAAGGCGAAACTCGATATTACTCAACCCCATTCCCCCTGCTTCCGAAAAATGCGTTTCCAACTGTTGCGGATCGAAACCAACGCCCTCATCTGAGACAGTGATTTCCAATTCCTGATCCGTAACCGGATGCATACTGACATGTGCTTGCGTCGCCTGAGAGTGTTTCACGACATTAAACAGAATTTCACGAATGCACTCATAAAGAACGATTTTCGTCAGTTCCGCCTGCGGGCTCACAGTTTGATCCAGGTCGAGCGTCACAGTCAGATTGTACCGTTCCAACATATTGTGCGCTAACCATTCCAGGGCCATCGCCAGACCTTCTTCATGCAGGACCACCGGATTCAGTTCGGCAGTCAGGGAACGGGTAACTTCGATACTCTGGTTTAACAGTTCATCTGCCCGCGCCAGAGTCTCCCCTACAGATTCTGAATCCGTCCCCTTTCTCGCAATCCCCAAGTGAATCCGCACCCCGACCAATAACTGCTGAAGATGGTCATGCAGTATATTGGCCAGCTGGCGGCGCTCACGTTGTGCAGCCACAGCGACTGCTCGTGTCAGTTCGGCCTGTTTTTGTTCAGCCTGCTTTCGTTCGCTGATATCAACAATAATCCCGGCAAAGATTTCATACTGAGGAAGATCGGTGACGGAAAGTTCAATCGGAATCAGAGTTCCATCACGATGGCAGGCCTGCAGTTCACGGCGCGCTCCGACAATATTTGAAATCCCGGTTTCCAGATACTGCGAGATATAATGATCGTGATTTTCCCGGACCGGTGGCGGCGTGAGCAGGCTGACATTCTGACCGGTTATTTCGCCCGCTGTATAACCAAACATCTTCTCCGCAGCAGGATTAAAGGACTGAATCATTCCGCGTCGGTTAATCGTAAGCACCGCTTCAATGGCTGTCTCGACAATCGCGTTCAACTGCGCCTGCGTTTGACGTAACTTACTGGTAACGACCCGCTGAGTTCGGATATTCTGTAACGATTTTCGAAACAGTTCTTCATCAACCGGTTTGATGAAGTAATCCGCAATTTCGTTCCTGAACGCGAGGATCATATTCTGAACTTCTGACAGCGAAGTAATGATGATTAACTCTGCATCCTTTGCCAGGTGCTGTATCCGGGGAAGAAGATCATCCGTTCTGCCGTCAGACAATTCATGTTCCAGGATGATCAGAAAATAATCGGACCAGTTATCCCGGTTCATCAACTCGTCGATCGTTTCAGCAGTCTCAACCTGAAATCCTTCCGTCGACAGAATCTGCATGATCTCTAAACGCGATTCCGGATCAGGCTCGACCAGCAGTACTGGGAATATTTTTCTGTCTGGCATATTTCCGTCTTTCCGAGCGACTTTGCTGAAACCGCCAAGTCAGTCCATGATTATTTAATTCATTCAAGTAACGCAGTAAAGGATAAATGGCAATCGATTGGAGCGAAGCCTCTCTAGGGAATTCCCCTATGAAACAACGGCTGATTTTCCGATTTCCACTATCGTACTGGTATTATAAGCTGATTCCTACTGGCATCTCGCATCAAACCAGAAGGACCGCAAGTATGCTACCAGCGGAAACTGAGTATTCTGGTGCAATTACTTGAGTCATCAACACACGTTATTCAGTTTTCATACGGCCAAAACAGGAATTTAATAAAAGTTGCGATAATCAGGCTATTGAAACAATCAACTCCACAAGCACACCACACAACGCCAGGATGGCCGTCTTCCTTGTCAACGTCACGATGACAAATAAGGAGAGTACATTGAAACTGCAGAATAAAACACGAATTCAGTTCAACTCCAATCCCGACCTGCAACTCAAATTTCGGATCAGAAGAATATTACACTCTGCTGGATATGCGGCTTTAAATGCAATTCGTATTGAAGTCCACCGTAGTGAAGTTTATCTGGAAGGAACTGTTACTTCCTATTTTATGAAGCAGATGGCGCAAGAACTCATCATGACTGTTGACGAGGTTAAAAAAGCTCATAATTTTTTAACCGTGGACTCAACGGGACAGCAACCTGAAGAAAAGTTGATTTTAGATCATGCACGGTCTGTAGAATACCATTTATAGAATGAATCGCAGACTGCCCCATCGTATCACCAGGAACAGGTAATTTGCCCTTAAGAGTATTTAAAGCGGAGGCGTCCTGTCAGCAGACTCGCAGGATTTCGATTGAATAGATTCATTCATGATCGACGGTCCATATTCAACCGGAAGTTTTGCAGCGCGCCAGTCAACTTTACCCGGTTCATAATCGAAGACAGACTCGTACCCCAATTCCAAGAGGCACCGGGCGGCGAGTTCAGACTGCTGGCATGCAAAGTTCAGACTGTAGACCACAATCATCTGACTGAACTCGGGAATCAGGAACAAGACACGTTCATTGAAACAATCACTGAGCGGTGCATTGATGGCCCCCGGAAGATGATATTCCAGGAAAGAGGCCTCAGGCAATACTTCTACCAGCTTCACGTCCGGGCACGCCTTCAGAAGTTCCCGTAATTCATTTCTGCTGATTGTCACCATCAGAACCAATTCCTGTCAATAGTTGTCATGCATTTGAAGAGACGCGCTGATGCAGCATTGAGAATATCAACCGGCAACAGTTGAAATCTAACAGGTTTGAAGACTGATAGATACCGGGCATTGTTCGAATGGGCCTATCGGGGATTACCCTACCAAATATCTGCTGGAGGAGCGACACAGATCTAAACTGGATGCAATACAAGCTTCAGTTCTTTTCCAGGACCCATTGAATCGCATGTCGTGTCAGCGCAGTCGCATTTTCCAGATTCAGCTTGTGCTTAATATTTTCCCGATATGTTTCCACGGTTTTAGAGCTTAAGTTCAATTTCTGAGCAATTGAACGTGTGGTTTCACCTTCACCAATCTGTTCGAACACTTCCAGTTCTCGATCGGAGAGACGTTCGATGGGTGAGCAGTCTGAATAATTATCAGAGCCAATCGACCGACAGATCATACGTTCTGTCACAGCCGGGCTCAAAAATACTTTTCCTTTTAGAACCTGGTAAATCGCTTTGATCAACTGCTCTGGTGCCTGCTGCTTGTTTACAAATCCGAGCGCACCAGCACGTAAAGAGCGTTCGGCGAATAGCGTCTCATCATGCATTGATACGGTCAGCATTTTGATCTGACTGAACTGGGCTTTAATATCTTTGATCAGTTCCAGACCGCTGCCATCTTTCAATGAAATATCGACGATGATCAGATCCGGAGGATTCTCCATGATTTTTCGGATCGCATCAACTTTACTGTCGGCTTCCCCGCAGACTTCTAAATCTTCCTGATGTTCGATGAGGCGTGTATATCCTTCCCGGACTATGGGGTGGTCATCGACGATCATCACCTTCGTCTTCTGCTGATTAATCTGGTTCATATACAGATTTCTAAAATGAATTCCAGAACGGTAAAAGAAAACGCGAATTAACGTTTCATCAGACCCTGGTAGAGAGTCACACCCTACCCAATCTCGTCTTACGTCTTCAATAAGTATAATTGCCTATTTACCACTCCGGGAAGACCAGAACCTGTGATTTTCGGTCCCCGAATTAAAAGTCCTGGAAATCAAATGAGATCCTATAGCTTGGAATCATTTTGATTCCCCTCCCAGAAAACTATCTTAGTCATTGGGTATGAGAAGATTTCTCATACGCTTCCTGGACTCGTTCAATTTCGCGTTTCTCGTTAGTGCGTAAATCACCCAGTAGACTCTTGAATTCCTGTAATGCCTCATTCCAGCTTTGAAACGGAGGCTTTGACTGTTTGAGACGGACACTGAAATCATCAAGCCTGTTGAGAAACTCTTTGTGCCGTTCCTTAAAGTCAGGTACCATGATACAAAATCCGGGCTCTTCATCCATAAGCGGTTTAAAATACCCTTCTTGCTCTTCATCGCTGAAGTGCTTGGAAAGTAGATCCCGCAATCCTTCCATCCGGGTTCCCATTTCACCGTATTTCGGCAAACCGTGTTCATCCAGTTCGGTCCACCATTGATTCAAATCCTTAATATGAGACAGGATCTCTTCATGCTCATCAAGCAGATATTGTAAATGCTCGTGTGTAATTTTTACGGATTCCACAGGATGCGGCATTTGATTTCGATGTTTCATGGTAGCACCTCTCTTTCTCTCTGAAACAGATTCTCACCGTTACAGACTCGATTCCCGCTTTGACATTCACGTCAGTATCTGGAGAACGTCCCCTGGATTCTGTTAGTGCAATCGACTTTCAGAACTACGGCCCTGGCTCGCTCAATAACGGCACATAAGCTTGTTATTAGCCCATAATCGCGAGGACGTTTTTTGAGAGCCTTCTGCTGCGGCTGTCAGACCGAAACAGTACTTTGCTGAGATTTACTAATTACAACCTCATAACTCTCTACTATTAATTATATGCCGAGTCTCAGACGAGGTCCATAACTTGATTTCCAGTAGCCTCTGCCTGAAGGTTGTTATCCATTGATACGTCTTAGTTCGATTTCAGAATTCCGTCTGCCCGCTTCTGAAACAGAGCCTTGAGTCTTAGCGCGTCTTCTGATTGCCCCACAACGAGAAACAGCACAAAGCGGAATTGCATGATTAAAAAGATGTGCCACCATTCATTGATCAGCGGCACACCTTGCATCACAGTTTTGTAACAGAAACAGCCAGAATTATTTTGCAACAGGTTTCACATTAATTTTATGTGGTTTCACCGACTCACACTTGGGAAGTGAGATTGTCAGCACACCATTTTCACAGCTTGCTTCCACCTGATCTTCCTGTACTTCGCAAGGCAATGTGACCGAACGGGAAAATCGACCGCTACGTCGTTCCATACGATGAAACAACTTTCCCTTTTCCTCGTTTTCTTCCTTGCGTTCTCCTGTAATTCGCAACAGATTGCCGGCGACTTCTACATCTATTTCTTCCGGTTGAATTCCAGGAACATCCATTCGGACTTCAATGTGGTTGTTCGTTTCTGATAAATCCAGAGTCGCAGCGTAACCTTGTGTCAGCCAGCCATTTCCAAAATCGTCAGAAAAACGGTTCAGCAGATGATCCATCTCATTCCGAAATGCTAAAAAGGGAGCGCGTCCCATAAAATTACTGAGATCCTGTGAAAATCGTGACAGCGGCCTGGTCTGAACTTCATTCTTACCTGCAGGACCTGATTTCTTTTTTCCTGTTGAGACAGTTGTTGCCATAACTCATTTTCTCCTTAAATAATGTGATTACAGAAAACAGGCTTGGTCTCTCTACAATTTTTCAGACATTGCAGTTGTTATTGATTTAATCTGCAGATCCTGTCTCTCCGATTCTGATGTAACGCCTGTATGTATCTGAGTCACCAAGCCTCACTTCACAATACTGCTTAGAAGCATTTATTCTGAACATGCATTGCCAGAAGCTCTTTCAACCGTGAGATATTTGCTTCTTCCTGAGATTTAATTTCTTTCCAGAAACGTCGCAAATCGGCATGTCCTTCTGCATTGGCAATATATTGATCGCAGCGCCATAATGCATCCAGTCTCTTACTCAACTCATGAATCATGTCGTGATCATGATCTGCACACCCTTTTGTTTCGCCAATATGTTCCATCTGCTGTTCGGCTACCATTGTCATCGTTCACTCCTTTCATCTCGAGTTTGTTTTACAGTGAAAACAATCAGCACTCATTGATGAAAGTATAATTTCTTGATCAGGAAAGAAATCAGGGAGGATTGTAAATCAGGGATAGGGATTTTCCCTATGGCTGCGGTCGGCGCAAAGTTGAATCCACGGAATGAAACAACTGGTTTTATTTCGAAAGCCCGACCAGTCCCCTGAGATGTTCCTCCATGACTGGTTCACCGGTGCTGTCGTTTTGATTTGTCCCTGGTAATATCAGACCGTAGGTGATTATTTTTGATTTAATTCAGCCAGCGCCGCTTCAGCCGCCTGACGTTGGCCTGTTGCCACAGAGGGATCTTTCAGCAGTTCCCGATAGACGTTGGCTGCCTGATCAACCTGATCAGAGGCGGACAGTAAACTCGCCTGCGACAGCATCATTTCGTGACGCCAGACTCCTTTCAGGTCTGCTATCTTAACCAGATCCAGGACCTGCATTGCCTCGTCATATTTTTTCTGTCGAATCAGGATTCGTATCGCCCCCTGCACGGAACGAAACTGATCCGCAGACCCGATGCGTCCCGCGTTAATGTAATTCTGCTGATACGCGTCCAGTGCCGACTTGTCGTCTTGCAGATTCATTTCCCGGTTGTTGCCCATCATAACCAGAATACCGGATTTGAGCCGGGAATCCGGGGTTAACGCGAGTGCCTGTTGAAAATCGGCTTCTGCTTTCTGGCCGTTTTTTAATCCATAATAAGCGCGGGCGCGGACAGAGGCACCAGCTCCCGCCTGCCAGAAGGGCCACTGATTCAAGTCTTCCTTTTCAAATTGATCGATGACAGCCTGAAAATCTCTCTGGCTTAACAGATTCTCCATCCGGACTGTTTTTGCAATCGACTCCACCGGAATCTGATCTGCCAGTTGATTGGCACGATCATAGTCTTTCAGCGCACGCGCACAACCTGCGGCATTCTCTAGAGCAGTCGATTTCTGAATTTCAGTAATCTTCTTTATTTCACTCAATGCCACAAAGGCCTCTTCTGCAGCAGCATATTTTCGTTTTCTGAGCAGCTGATTCGCCGCCCGATCGGCAATCAGATAATCGGTCACACTCTCATCTGCAGGAAACTGATGTGATAAGCCGCGGTAGAAATGGGCAAATTTCATCGGCTCATGGAAACCAGCTGTTCCTGTAGGAGCAAAGGCAGAATATTCAGAACCATTTTCGCGAATCCGCTGGCGACAGACATTGATATACCACGGCAGACTCTGGGTTGGCTTGTGACCAATGACCTGATGTAGTGGATCATTTTCATCCGACACAACTGGAATTCGGATTTCCGCAGTCCAGTACCCATCGGCAATCTGTGTTGCAACTTCTGCCTGGGAATCCCAGCGGAACCAGTTGTTTCTGTCCGCCCCGCGATCCAGATCAATCACTGCTCCTTTAGGATTCACTACGATCTGATAATAACTGTGCGACTCGGTATTCAGCAGTATTTCTACCGCATCACCATACCAGATAGCCTGATCTTCTTTTTTCGTCGTCGTGCTATTGGGTGTTTCCCCCGGAGCTTCTTCGCAGCGAATCGCAAAATACAGGTCTCTTCCCACCCAGCAGCTCTTGATTGAAGTCCCGTAGATGGGCTGTCGGCCTGTCTGCAGTTCGCGCAACTGACCAGTGGAAGCAGTGGGAATATTCTTCCACAGTTTGTCGTCAAGTTTACCATCAATCTGAATCTCTCCGCGTGGGTCTCCCACCAGTCTCAGGGTTGGAACCGGGCCCCGTTTCTGAGCCAGCTGTTTACTCTTGTTTCGCAGCCCGTTCAGATAGAGATCAACCAGCCGAATGCGTTGTCCGTAGACAGATGCTTCGTCAACTGTAGATTTCGCTGATGCAAACAGATTCAGAGCACGTTCAGCTTTATCACCATCTTTTTCCATTTCCCGCCAGTGGTTTTCACAGTAAGTAAAGAATTCTCGCATCGCAGGAGCCGCCGGCCCGTAGAACAGCCGGCAGTATTCATCGAACATTTCCACTGCATTCTGATCTTTACCACCCCAGTACATTCTCGCAGTGAAGTAAATCAGGAAATGGTTATAGCCAATGGCATTTTCACCGAAATCCATCGTCAACCAGATATCTTCTCCCTGAGACGTCCCTTTGGTGGCGTTGATACTGTCCCCTAACACTTGAGGAATATAAGCAGGCAGATAGAAACCGCGTCCGGTAAAGGGATAGTTTTCAAAGATAATCACAGGTAGATTCGTCTTCTTCGCCCAGTCCTGACGCAACTGCGCCAGTTCCTCGCGCGATTCACTGGTGGGCCTGCGTCCTCCAACAATGATTACCTGCAGGTTGGGCTCCAGCTTATCAATATGTAGCGGCGGCTGGGTATAGGTTCCATATGCGCAATTGGAAATCCGTTTGTCCGGATGGGTTTTGCGAACCTCTTTCGCGACACGATTCACAAAATCCCACACATAGTCTGAAAAAGCGCCGCGGTAACCCCGCTCAGGAGTATCTTTACCTTTACAGAGTTCGCACTGGCAGATCGCTGTATATCCGTCAGGAGGCATAACCGAGACTTCATCCATTTTGAAGTGATCAAACTGGGCACGCACGTATCGCACTGTCTCCTGAAACAGTTCTTCATTCGAGTAACATAACTGATTCAGTCGTTTACCCTGCTGGGTGTCACGTTTATCACCATACAACGCAAACCAGTTCGGATGATTTTTCAGCGTGTAATCGTTATGCGTCATATGATCGAGCCCGTGCGCTGCCTGTCTTCCGTACGGTTCTCTAATTCCCAGCCGCATCCCCCACATCGCCGCATCGCGACCGTAGACAGCGAACCGGAAATTCAACGTTCGCAAGGGAAAATCAGGTTCGACTACCTGATCAATCTCGGGCAGTTTAATCGTCTTGAGTTCCGGAACGATCTCGCCTAAGTCTCCGGGCAAATACCACCGCACACCCAGACTTCTCAGGTATCCGCACACAGCGTTAAATGAGCCTCGTTCATCGAATCCCCAGACGTTGACGTTTCCGTTTTTATCGTCCTTCTGCTCTCCGGGAGTGCCGAACAGGCTGGTGGCCCCCGTGTAATGCTTGCGCAGTTGAGAATGTGGATACCCCCAGTGTTCGCCCGTGATTTCATCCCAGGCTTCCTGCATTTTGCCGCTGGCGATATCATTATTACTACGTGGCCAGGGTTCAATGGGAACAAAATCGGTGTCATCGCCGATCAGTGCCAGCCAGTTTTTTCCGGAAACGATCCGATAGGCACCATATTTTAACCCCTCTGCAGTGATCCCCAGTTTTTGTGTATGAGTACTGCTGCCGATATAAATTTTAACCGGATAATCTGCAGTTGGTTCATCAACGATTTTTAATTTCGCACCCGATATTTTTTCCAGATAGGTTTGCATCTCCTGTGCTGCCAGACGTGTTGTGCGGGATGGCTGTGCGGAAATCACAATCTCTGCCCGAGGTTGACCGTTCTCGATCAGAAATGGTTCAGCGGCCAATAACGGAGCCGGAAGGAACAGCAGGAATGAAAAAACAGAAAACAGGCCGTTTTTGAACATGGTAATACCTATCTGTCTTGCTGGGATGTTGAATCTTTGCCTCTCATTTTGCAGTTCTGCCTGATAAAACTCAAGTACTTTGTTTCGACAGACAGACTCCCTGGCACAGCATGCCCGAAATCTACCTGAATCTGGCAAGCTGGAATGCGATTGTTTACAATAATTTTTATAACTCATTGCCACCTGCCAGCCTGCCTGATTAGATCAGCCAACCTGAGAAAGACTGAAACCCGCTCTTCAGTATCACCCGTTTCTATGAAAGACATGCCATGACCAGTCATAGCTTAAAACAAATTTCATTCGTTGCTCTAATAGCCGTATTCTGGTTCATTTCCGCTGCTACCGGTTCTGCTGCCGAAAAACAGACCGTTTTCAAGGCCGGAGCCGCAACCAGTAATATCACGCCTCCCCTGGGCCAACCGATTGTGGGTGGCTGGAATCCAATCCCGGCGACTCAGGTTCATGACGAACTGCATGCACGGAGCATCGTACTCGATGACGGCCAGACCCGACTGGCCATCGTTTTATGCGATAATGTCGGCATTCCGGAATCTGTTTTTGATCTGGCCAAGGAACAGGCACACAAAGCGACCGGCATTCCCAAATCTCACATACTGCTGGCTTCCACGCACACTCACTCCGCTACCACAGCACGAGGGCCTTCCAAGGTCATTCGTGAGACAGAATTCACAGAATACCAGAAATTTCTCGCAAACCGGATCTCCGACAGCATTCGTCGGGCTTTATTTCAACTGGAACCGGCCCGAATTGGCTGGGGAAAGATTGACGAACCCTCCGAAGTCCACAATCGCCGCTGGTTTGTCAATGAGACGAGTCTTCTGACCAATCCGTTTGGAGGCATCGATCGGGTACGCATGAATCCACCGCGGGGCCACAAAGCACTGGACCGCCCAGCAGGCCCGACCGATCCGGAGATCAGCTTTATCTCGATCCAAAGCCTGGACCAGCGTCCCATTGCTTTGCTCGCTAATTATTCATTGCATTACGTGGGTGGGGTTCGCTCCGGTGAAATTTCAGCAGACTACTTTGGATACTTTGCACGGATCATCACCCAAAAACTGCATGCGGAAAATCAGCATCCGCCGTTTGTCGGGATCTTATCCAATGGAACCAGTGGTGATGTCAACAATATCAACTTTACCCAGAAAAATGGCCGTCGCTACAAACAGTACGAGAAGATGCAGGAAGTCGCAGAAAAAGTAGCCAGTCGGGTTCAGGAAGCGCATCAAAATATCAAATTTCATGACTGGGTACCCCTTGGCGCAGCAACTGCCAGCCTGCCTCTGAAACTCAGAAAACCGACTCCGGAAATGCAGGAACATTTTGCGAAAGTGATGTCCGCTCCCAAAGATAAATCGCGCACACGTCACTCTCGCGAAGAAATTTATGCGGAACGAATTGCCGGTCTGAAAGGTGCTCCCGATGAAATCAAGATCCCGCTTCAGGCAATTCGCATCGGTGATCTCGGCATCGCTGCGATTCCTTTCGAAACCTTCACGGAGACAGGGCTGGAACTGAAAGAGCGCAGCCCCTTCGCTGAAACCTTTACTATTGAACTCGCAAATGGCTCCTTCGGGTATTTACCAACGCCGGAACAACATCGCTGGGGAGGTTACGAAACCTGGCTGGGAACCAATTATGTCGAAACCGATGCATCCACAAAAATCGTCTCTACTCTACTGGACCTGTTTCAATCGCTGAAAAACAAACAGCTGTCCACGCAGGTAAAGTAATTGAGAATCAAAAAAACGGATGATCTGAAATCACCCAGATCATCCGTTTCTCTTAATTGATACTGCCGATTAAATTCGATCAGTTGGATTGATTACCATTGCCCTCGGGCTCCGGCAGACGTACCAGCATCCAGGTTTGCGTCTTTTCGGCATTAAAGTGCACGAGCACATCGGTCTGATCTTTCGTCAGATTGTAAATCCCGGTTTCCATCACCAGATTGGGATTCGAGCCATCGGAGAAATGCCAGGACGCACGCTGGTTTTCTTTCTCAACCATACCTTCCACAGGATGTGATACCTGCGTGATATCGTTATAGAAGGTGCCAGCGATGACTCCATCCTTGTTGACTGCCAACTGTAAAACCATATTGGTTTCTTCCGAATCTGCATTGGTGATGGCATAGACCCCCAGTGGCATCCAGTCAGTCTGGTCATCTGAAGCCGCATTTTCCGGAACCGAATCTGCCAGAGTTACAGCTTGCTGATAATATTCATCGGCAGTCGCGACTGGCTGATCGCCATAATAGACTGAGTTATCCTGGTAATAAATATTCTCTCCATAATCATAATAGGAGGGAGTGCTCCACCAGCCAGCAAACCAGCCTGTTAAAGCAACTGCAGTGACAGGTCGCCACCAGTAACCTACGGGATATCGCCCCCAGCCATGCTGAAAGCGCCAGGCGGGACTGTTCCAACCGGGACGAGTCGCCCACCATGAACGGTTAAACGCATTCACATGCCGTCCGTTCCAGTTATTCCTGACGTTATTCCCAACACGAACATTGTTCCTGTTGATCTCGTTGATAGAGATATTATTTTTACCAGGTCCTCGGTTATTTACGATGTTGATGTTATTCCGATCGCCACTGCCGGGCCGATTGACAATATCGGGGCGATTTCCATTCCCGGGCCGATTACCGATTCCCGGGCGGTTACCATCCCCCGGGCGATTACCGTTTCCAGGACGGTTACCAATTACTGGGGGTTTACCACTGCCAGGTCGGTTCACAATATCAGAACCATTTCCGATTTCCGGACGATTGCCGCTTCCGGGTCGATTTCCTGAACCGCCATTCCCTGGCAAATGGAGAAATTCCTGCAGTTGTCCCTGACTGGGACGACTCCCAAAATCGGGTCGATTACCGTTGCCAGGTCGGTTATTCAGATTCGGGCGATTTCCTCCACCAGGATTATTTCCAATGTTGGGGCGGTTATTGCCACTGGGACGATTGCTGAGATTCGGACGGTTTCCACCAGAGGGACGATTATTTAGATTTGGTCGGCTCCCCCCACTGGGCCGGCTGGTTGGTCGCGAAACAGAGGGCCTGCTCATCGAAGGGCTGCGGCCACCTCCTCCTCCGCCACTAAAACTGCGCCCTCCGCCTCCACCACCACCAAAACTACGACCACCTCCACCACCTCCGCGACCGCCGCGGGCATAAAGGTCTTCGGAAATGAGAGAGAGGGATAGTATTCCCACAAGTATTGCAATACAGGGAGTTTTCATAATTGTCTCACCTTTGAAAAACATAAAATATTGATCGCTTTAACGGATGCTGTCGTATTCTGTTTCTTTATTGTTGACGCACCACAGTAATTTCATCGATTCCGGGAAGCAGAATCCCATCGACTTCTCGCCCGAGGGAACGAAATTTAAACGTATCGTCATCCACTTTTGTCATGATATTGATTCCAGAGGCTTTTTCGCCGTTGGCCAGAACCTGCAGCGTGCGAATCGTCCACTGGTTTTCCTTCTGTGACCACATGCCGACCCCGAAACCACCTTCTGAATCAAACAACCAGGAACGAATTGTCTGTTTATCAGGATCCCAGCCAATAATCTGGGTTCCTTCCATCTCCACTCGATCTTCAATATGCACTTTGAATGAACGTGTGATGAAGTTTTTGTTTTTCGTCCAGCGGCAGATGGTTTCTATTGTCGCATCATCACCGGCATCAACCCATGTTCCAATCATCCACTCCAGTGGCTTGAGCTGTTCATAATGTGATTGTGGTACGATCACTTCGGTTTCTTTGACACTGTCCAACTTCCATCCTGCAGGAGTTTTTACATGAACCGCCGCATATTCAGTGACATCCGGCTCTTTGTCAGGTGACATTACTCTGGCAACCCCTTCCTCAATGGCAACACCTGGAGAAAGAAACTGAATTCCCACACTATCGAGCTCAATCTTTACATTCGGAGTCGCTTTGAAATACTCAGTAAAGCTTTTTACCAGGGCATCTTGTCCGGTTAAGGTTTCGCCTCCTGGAGTCACAAATTCTCCAGTCGGAGTCCAGTGTGCAGCGACGGCTTTCGCATCGCCTTTGTCAAATGCGGTTTTGTAAGAATCAATCGCTGCGCGAATCGCAGTCTCGTCTGCGGAGGGAGCTGCCGTACTGGAATCAGTATCTGCAGCAGAAGCTGACACACCTCCCCAGAACAAACATAACATCAGCAAATTCATGTAACGCATCATCGTATCTCCATATTCAGTAGTTTTCTTATAGAAATCCGCGGGATGTCCCCCGGAACTCATTTCCAGACCATTCTAAATCTTGTCACCCTTATCGATAGCGTTTCTCGTACTTTTAAGTCAGTTTGAATACCCCAGAAGTAGTTGTAATAAACCAGAAACTGCCCCTCTACCTGCACCATAGTTAGTCAGCTGACGCACACCACTTTCCGCAATGATGCCAATCAGGCTGTATTGATACGGTTATTGAAACAGTAGAGAGAACTCATGCATTGAGAGAAGAATGATTTTGAACCCGATTGTTTCAGTTTCGCATAATTGAAACAGTTTCGCCAGAATCCATTTCCTGCAAAGCACGGGTTTTATCAAAATATCAAACTGGGTATTTCACGAAACGCATCGCAGGAAATTCATGTTTCAGACTACGCGTCGTTGCAGAACCGGCTCACGAGCTATCCCCCTGGAGTCCTCAGGTGACTGCAAATCCAGCCAACATATTCAGTTCATACTCTACTGAATTTGAACGATCAGGATATCATTGCGAGCCAGCAGGACTAGAAATGGGGAGTAATTTTGAGCTGCTCGATTTTAGCGAGACTGTCCTGGATCTCCTGATCATCAGGAAACACTTGCTGCAGGATGAGATAGTTTTCTTCTGCCTGGGTGAGCATATTATAAAACAACTGATATTTTGCGAGTTGCTTTCTAATTTCAGTTTGGTCCGGGTCCAAAGCATGTGCACGCTCCAGCAGTCTGAGTGCTTTTCCGGGAACCCCTTCTGCTTCATAGAGCGCTGCCAGTTTCAGAATGGAATCTCGCTTTGCCGAATCCAGTTGTTGATTTTGAAATTCCTGTGATCTGCTCTGTCCAGTGAAAAACTTATTCAGATACTGTTCCTGTTGAATCAAGGTCAGTAGTGTTGCAGCCGCTTCATTCTCAGAGTCACCAATTTGTTTCAACGCTGCCAGAGCCTGATCAGGTTGACCATTCAGCAAATACAATCGTGCGTGTAATAAAAGAGCAGTATCCCGTTCCTGGTCTGTTGCTTCTTGAGAATCGAACACTTTCTGTACATATTTCATCGCATGTTCATATCGCGCCAGTTTCCAGTAATTCTCAGCGATGCGAAGATTTTTCGCTGGATCTCTTTCTACCTCTTTTTTATCTGGTTCATTTATCCGCTTCAATTGTTTTTGTGCATACTCATAGCCGCTCTGAATATTGCTTCGATGCAGTTTTGAATTTGGCATTAACGAAGCTTTTTTAAATTCTACTAATGCCGATTCATACTGCTTCACACCCACATAAGACCATCCCAGAAGACAGGCAATACGGACATCATGAATCTGTTTCTTCTGGAGATCTTTAATCAGTTCAATTGCTTCCTCATATTTCTGTGCAGCCTGTAATTGTTCAAGATACGCGATCTGGCTGGAAAGCTGTTCTGGATTTTTCTCATACGCCCGCCGGGCAATTTCCATAGATTCGTCTTCACGCCAGTATTGATGCCTGACTGTTCCTTCATAGTTTGGCTGAACCTCAATCACCATGACACCCTGTTGTGAAAAAACGGGGGTCAGTCGGTAAACCGGATCAGAATCGAGGAGATACCATTTAAACGCTCCAACATAATTCCGATTATAACACACCAGATACTTCGCTGAGAAAGATTGAATCTGGTGATGCAGCTCTTCAATATTCAACTTCTCCAGATATGCTGCCTGCTGGAAACGATGTGAACTGATCGCAGTATCCGTGCGTCTGGTTAAAACCCGGTCCGTCGGTTCTGAATTATTTTCAATCCAATTTCCGGCAGCCACGAAATTACAAAAATTAAACCCGGGGTATTCGGTTTCATAGAACGACTCACCCATCGATATCATTTTCTGATTCGCATAAACGAGCCTGTAATCGGTCAGGACCTGTGTGATTCCCAAAATGACACACCCCAGAGTCAGCCCACCGGCCAGCACACGTTTCCCTTGCACCGCGAACGGCTTTGCACTCGCTACTAATGCAGTCATTCCCGATGGTAAGAATGCCAGGAGCACAGGCAGTAGAGGCAAGGTAAACCGCAACTGTAACCACGGCCAGACCGCAAGTATCAGAAATGTAAACAAGAGATAATAAAAACTGACAGCCCCTCCTCGTTCCCATTTCTTCAGCATACCATAAACGGCAAGGGAAATGAGAATCAGACTTGCCAGCAGATAAATTAACTGATGCCCTGGAAGTACGAAATTATCATTCAAGACCACCCGTTCATATTCCGGAAATTCTCCCGGCATTCCGGGAAAGAATTTCTGACACAGGCCTTCAAAGTGACTTAATATCCGATTGACCATGCTCACCAGCATTCCCAGGACACCAATCTTTTTGAATTCATTCACCAACACGGATGAATAACTCACTGATTGATATGCACTGTTCCGCAGCATCCATCCGCCAGTTACAGCCAGGGAACAGAAGACACTGATCAGATAAGGCCAGCGTTTACGACTGGTGATGGCCCACAACCCCAACGCCATTATCAGGCTGATCCCAATGGTTCTCAGTAACGGTAGAAACATCAGCAGGCATGTAAGCAGAAACAACTGTCGCTTCGAAATCGTTTTAGAGTCACGTGCAATCAGAAATAAAACAGCCAGAGTGCAGGCAGTGAATGGAACTTCAGACATCATCAGTGTGGAATATAGCAATATGTACGGATTTGTGGCAAACATCAGTGTCAGCAGAAGTTGAGGCCATCGTATGCGGTCCGTCTTTTCGAACGACGTATCCGAATGAGAGTCTTCCAGTCGGCACATCAATCCATAAAACAGGACCAGCATCCCGACAGCCGTCATCAAAACAACCACTTTTGCCATAATGACATCATACGGCGCAATCAAAGCAGCAGGAATCAACAGGAGTGACATACCTGGTGGACGTAAAGTAAAGTAAGGTTCTCCTGGAGAATAGATTTGCCGATATTCGAAATCATTAATCAATCCCCGGGCCATAATCACATAGTCAGCACTATCGGGGTTATACATTAAGAGTTCAGTCAACCGGGCACTGCAAAGCACTGCAAACATGATTACGATCACCGTAATCAGCTTATGTGATAAAATCTGTTTTAAAAAACGCTCCCACTTCATGTTTCAACCATTACAGACAGAGGTTAGATTTAGAATTTCTGATTTGAGATCAATCAGTTTTTGTATTCCCGACTTGAATATTTGAATTATTATTTAAACTTATACGCTGGATTTTCTGGCTCCGCTGTTTCAACAGATTCGCCATACCCTGCATGAGACAGTTCATGAATTCGAATCGCATTTCGCAGAACATCTTTAACCCCTGGACGAGGTCGGCATTCTACCAGCAGTTGAAATGCAAAAAGTGACGGCCAGATTTTGGCACACAGATTTGCTATCCAGCCCAGACATTTCCCGGTTCGCCCTGGCATCACGGCTGCAAACGGCACTCCCACTCCGCGAACACGTTCAATTTCATATCCACAATCATTTAACATCTGCAACAAAGATTTGCGTGTAAATAGCCGTTTATGCGTGATGTCAAGTATTCCTCTTTCTGCGTAATTAAAACGCCCGAGCAGGAGGTTGATTCGCACAGCTGCAAACGCGATATTAGGAGTTGAAATGATAAAGACCGGTAAAGTCGGTTCTGTTTCTTCGGTTTCTTGTTGCTCAGAATCAAACTGTGATCCCAGTTGTAAGGGGGCTGATCCTGAATCTTCGTCACCAGAGTCATCAGCGATTTGATCATGGGCTTGATTTCGAATTCCCAGCAAAAAATCTTCCGGATCTGCCAAATGCTCGATCACGTCCATCAGCAGTACTGTATCGTAATTACAAATTGAAACGGGCAATTCGTCCTGTTCCAGGTTCGCGACATGAAAACCGGACATCGAACCGGGAAGTGGTTCTGCACGATCGATCCCTGTAACCTGCATACCCGCCTGCTCACAGCGGGCGGCAATGTGCCCGGGACCACAACCAATATCCAGAATCTGTTTTGACTGCCTTTCTTCCAATATCTGTAACGCCAGTGCATGCGAAGAATAGTCAGCCTGGGTTTTATCGCGATATCTGCCTGTTGAAAGATTTCGTAATTTTAGCGAACACAACATGCCAAGCTGGTGCATTTTATATTGCATTGTTGCGGTAAATACATTCCATGCATACTTGAACCCGGAGACACGGCAGACTTCGTCACCATAGAATGTTGGAATATTGATTTCCATCACGTTGGCATTGACGTGTGCTGCCTGCAGCAGGATTTCTGTGTCAAAATGAAAATCATTTGTATTGATCTCGAAAGGAACACTGGCTAGAAATTTGGTCGAATAAGCGCGATACCCGGTATGGTATTCACTTAATTTCCAGCCGGTCATTCGGTTTTGAAACGTTGTCAATATCCGGTTGCCCAGAAGTTTATAGTATGGCATCCCACCTTTTCGGGCGCTTTGAATCGAATGCATGCGCGATCCCAGAATGACATCCGGTTCGTTTTCGTTCCAGACACGCGCAAATTCCGGTAATAACTCGGGAGAATACTGACCGTCACCATGCAGCAGTATCAGACAACTGTAACCGTTATCGACGGCAACGCGAAAACCGATTTTCTGATTTCCACCATATCCCTGATTCGCTCGATTTTTCAAGATCGTCACGTTATGGATTTCATGCGCTTCCAGCCATTCCTTCAACACAATCGGACCGTTGTCTGATGACGCATCATCACTGACCAGAAAATGAAAATCGGGGCGATTGAATAATTCATAAGGAATTCGCTCAAATAAATCGTACAAATGCTGTTCTGCTTCATAAGCAACAACATACACCAGAAATTTGTGCGAAGCTTGAATTTGTGACATGGACTTTAGATTAAACCTGTATCAAAACGATGAACATTAATGATTTCCGGCAAATTCCTTTATGCTGACTGCCGAAGCTCCAGGCATCCTGTTTCAAGGTGTCTGAAACTGAACCTGCAAAATCTGATTATCAAGAAAACTGGCGCGTTTGATTATTTTCCCGGGTGGAAACCGTTTGAATACATTTGAGGTTTGGGCGTCACTCGTTTCGAGTCCAAGATATACAAGCCACAGCGGTTCTGTTGAATCCGGGCCGAATACTTCTGTGAAGCTCTCCCAATCTGTTTCAATGTTGTATAAGTAAAAATGAAATTTTGGAATTGTGACCACTCGGTACCCATCCATTTCATATTCCGTGTAACCATTACCCAGCGGTTTCCCATGCAAAACAGTACGACCAACCAGATAGTATTCGAGGACATTCCTGGTACTGTCATCAGTGAGTATGGTCGCACCGGCAGGAATTGTCTTTTCTATTACAGCAACCACCTGGCGTGCCATTTGAGGTGTCTGAGTGGTTTTGAGTTTCCAGACATTCGGATAGGCAAAAGAATCAATCCATAGCAGTATGAGCACGACAGCGATACCATTTTTGATCAACCCGGGACGCTTGAGTAATGGCCATGATCCTGCAGCCACGGCTAATCCTGCAAATGGGACCAGCCACATCGAATGACGCGTGTGTCCAACCGGATAGATACGTAAATGAAACAGTAGCATTGCCACCATAAATGGAATGAGAACCAGCATTCCTCGCTCAAAGGCAACCCACTTTGAACGATTCTCCTGTACTCCTTTCTTGAACAACATATAAATGCCCATGATGAGCAGACCGATTATGAATATCCGTAAGGGGCCTGAAAGGTATTGGATAAATTCCATGACCCGCATCATTGCCAGATAAACCGGGTGTGTTGTGTTTGGATCATAGGCACTGTCAGTCAGCCAGAACTCCCAGAGATCCTTCCGGGCTGTACTTTTTAAAAAAGCATGAACGTGTCCAAAGTAAAATGCCAGACAGACCCCGAGTAATACGAATTGTGAGATCACCCAGCCGACAATCATCCTCTTTGAGAAAGTACCTGAGACGACACGTAATAAACCCAGCAATCCCAGAGCCAGAATCAGCCAGGCAGTGCTATAGTGAGTCAGCATAGCCAGTATCAGACAACTGCAGTTTCCGGCTAAAGCCCACAAAGAACGCGTTTTGTAAAATCGCTCCTGTAAATACAAAGCGGCATAAATAAAAGTAAGCAACAGCATATACCCACGCATTAAAGCACCCAGATGGATCATCGGCATGGAAAATGTCAGAAAGACAAGCCCAATCAGAGCCGGTCGCTCCCCCAATATTTCCCTGAACCATAAAAAGCTGAAAATCAGAGCGGGAATGCTGAACAATAGCGACGGCATTCTGAGCATCAATTCTGAGTCGCCTAACGCAATCCAGTAATGATAGAACAGAAATGCCAATGGGGGATGCGTGTGAATTCGACTGGCATTCCATGCATCATATAAAGATGCTTCCCGGGCTACCTGAAAATGCATCGACTCGTCAAAGTCAAGCAAAAATGCATTTAACAGCATAAATCTGAAGACAAGACCTGTCAGTATAATGACAGTAACCAATAGCCAGACTGTCCACGAAGCTTTGTTTTTTCTTTCACTGGAAATCAGCAGTTGTTCCGTTACACTTTTGCTTGTATCGGCGGCGGTCATATTTTCATCTATAGTGATGTCCATTTAATTACATGACCTTCTTACAAGCACGTCTTTCTATGCCTCTAAATTTAATTTTAGATTTCAGTCTGGAATATTACCGCAGACCAGAAATGATCAGATCGTGATGCCTGTCTGATTCTGAGTTCACACAATCTGCTAAACTGACATCAGCCTCGGGACTGTTAACCGTGTATCAGACCTAACTGCTGGAGAGGTGACGATTGAGGAGCGTTTTTTGACTCTGTTTCGACTCCCACCAGATCTTTCTGCACAACAGTAATGTAAGAATCTCCCCCCCTGCTCAGTTCTAACATAACAGAAGCAGCCTTTGCATTTTCTAAATTCTCACATAGCACCCCAGTCCGTGTAAAGCATTTATTATTCCTATTAACACATTGCAGGGCATGTTTGGCTATGTATATACAGAGACTTGATTTACTACAAAGAGATCTCCGTTACAGGTTTAAGAAAATTAACAGCAACAGTATAAATATTTAAAAAAATGCACACACGAACACATTTCATAACGCATCTTGAAACATAATTACAACTTAAGCAGTATTTGCGAACTGACTGGCGGGAGCGGCTTACCAGGCACTGAAATGCTGCTGAATAGAATTCAAAACGCCCTCTTATTCAAATCCCGATCCAAATTGTGATCTATAGGAACCTGGTCGCTTGGGGCTGAGAAAGTATGGCGTTGATCAGTCTGAAAATACGACTTGGAATCTGCTTCGAAAAGCAAAGTCTTTTGCAATTCAGCACCGGCGACCTTCACGTTCCCTTTTCCTGTTGTGTTGATCAAATCAAGTTAATCGCCGCACAAAATAATAGAGAGTCGTTCCACAACTCTGAAACTTACTCGTCCTTCCCGGATGCCTCCCTTGTTGAACTGGTGTTTTCCTCCCCTGCAGCAATTTTCACAGGATAAACCTGAAAATAGCCCCCCTCATAAGCACTCTTCAATTCAATCTCAACACCATAATGCTGTTTCAGATACCCCTTGAGAACAAAATTGAGTTTGGGGTGAAATATCAGTAACAGCCGATCGGTTTCAAATAATTCTGTGTATGGTGACTCAATTTCATCTGCTTTCATTTTCTGCTGAAACAGGGGAGACCCCTGCCGCCCGGTCAGATATAAAAACTTCAATTTCTGAATTTCGGACTGATTATCAAGAGGAAGAAAATGTTCGATCGGAAAAGTAAATACTGACAGAAACACTTTATCTGGCCATTTCTGAATCAAATGCTGAAGATCCTGTTTGAATCGTGCATTTAATTTCACAATCTGATCAGAGCGTTGTACTTCTCTCCAGCATGTGAAGCATGTAGCGAGAAGAAGAATCAGGACTCCTGTTTGAAATACCAGATTTTTATTGAACTCTTTAGATTCGATTTGTGATATTAGATGGGGAAGGTTTAAAAATATCGAAAAATAGAAAACCAGCGCGCCCAAGGGAACGAAGACGCGTTCAGGCAATTTCATATAAATGGCTAACCCCAGCATGATCAGACCAGACCACAAGACCATCCATTTGATGATAGTACGCTCCCAGAATTTCCTCTGGTTCAGAAAAGCCAGAAAAAGTGCTGAAGAAAAACTGATTAAAACAACCGGATGAGTAAACGCGACCTTTAACATATTTACTCGGAATCTCATTACCTGAGGATACTTTCTCAAGTTTAATTCATCACTTTGTTTTTTAAACTCTTGCAACCGCGAGATGCTATGAGTTTCTGAATCAAGATAAATCCAGTTACGGAGCATCCAGTAATCGACCGGACTCCAGCCAACCTTTGCAAACAGTGGTCTTGTCTGATCGGTGATAGGAATCTGTGCATTATTGATTAATTTTGCAGCCAAATCATGATAGAGAACAAATTGGTTCCATTTCTCATCCTGTTGATAATAATGACGATCATAGAAATGACAGCTGAGCACACCAATTACAGTGAATACTGCAGGTATCAGATACCATCTAAAATTAATTGATCGAGCATTATGATACACAAAACATATCAAAAGCGGGATGCTGGCCAGGATCAGCATTTTAATTGAGTCATATCGAATCATGCTGGAGAGAATCAAACACAAGGCACCTCCCCACTTGAGCCAAAGACGATGGGGCCCCCGCGCATCTATAATCATGCTGGAGAGAACCATGGAGATACCAGCCATTCCTGCCAGAAATGCGGTTGTTGTAAACTGGAGATGTGTCAGGCAATAAATACCAATCACCAGATAAAACAGAATATACCCCAGTATGGAAAGTCGATTTCTGTTTAATAACAGTAGCATATAAAGCAGAATCCAGTGTGCCAGAAACTGGACCATCAGCAGATAACTGCCATACCAGGGAACAAGAGGAGCTGCTTCGTATAGATGTTTCAGGACGTGTCCTATCAGCACATTCGTGTACAACAAATGCTCATCGGGTCCATTCACATTTCCATAACCGGAGGCAACCAGAGCCATCGACGGATCATCGTTTGTATCATATACAGGAGTAAGTATTAAAAAGGAAAATACAAACAGACCA
>JAGQQP010000001.1:24796-35449 GCA_020426085.1 Planctomycetaceae bacterium
TGACGACTCCCAGTGCCTCCACTCCAGGGGATTTATACCACCGATTCACAATTCCGTTTATTTCAGATCGAGAAACGCACGAAGACATTATTAATCAACTGTCCAATCAAATTATTTGTTTATAACCAGAGCGATTAACTCGCTCACAATTTAAATTGAGCCCTTTACAGGAAAATAATACCTGTTAAAGAACCCCGGTATTTACTCAGCTTTCACTGAGTGAGCTGTTTCAACACTTGTGTTCTTTTTTTCAGGAACACTGACGCGATAAACATGAAAATGCCCGCCTTCGTAAATTTTTTCTAATTCCAGATCGACGTCGTAATGCTGTTTCATGTAAAGCTTGAAAAGAGGAATCAGTCTAAAATATAAGATTAAGTAAAGACTGTCTGTTTCATAGAGGTCAGTATATGGTGAATGAATCCCATAGGATTTCATATTCTGCTGAAACAATGGTGAACCCTGCCGCCCTGTCAGGTAGAGATACTTCAGATCTTTAAGTTCCGTTTGATTATCCAGGGGAAATAATTCTCCGACAGGAAATGAACACCCTGCAAGAAATACCTTATCTGGCCACTTCTCTTTCAGATGTTTCAAGTCATGCTTGAACCGTGTATTGATTCTCACCATCTGATCTGATCGTCTTACCTGTCCCCAGGCCGAGGTTGATGCAGCCAGAAAAAGCAGCAGAACTCCTGATCGAAATACAACATACTTATTGAATATCTTTGTTTGTACCTGCGCGACGAGATTGGGAAGATTTAACAATAGAGAATAATAGAGCGGCAACGCGCACAAAGGGATAAAGACCCGTTCGGGCAACTTCTTGTAGATGATCAACCCTGCCATAATCAGAACGCTCCACATCAACAGCCATTTCACAATAGAACGCTGCCAGTACCCCTTCTGATTGAGACATGCAAAGAAAATGGCTGCAACGAAACAGAACACTAAAATGGGATTTGAAAATGCAGTTTTAAACTCAAAGACTCGAGACTGCATGACCTGCGGATGCTTCCACACGCTTACAGCATTTGCCTGTTTTTTAAAGTTCCTAAGATTCGCTGCACTGAATGTTTCCGGATCGAGATAATTAAAGTTGCGAACCATCAGGTAATCAATAAGACTCCAGCCGACTTTGTCAAATACGAATCTGGTCTTCTCTGTATAAGGGATCTGCACATAGTTACTTACATCAGCTGCAGCGGCATGATATGAAATGAAGTTTCGCCAGTCATCATCCACCTGATAGTAATGCGTATCATATATTTTACATCCGAAGACACCAATGACTGCGACTGCAGCAGGAATCAGATACCGTTTCCATTCAATCACTTTGAAAAAATGAAAGACAGTGCCCAGTAATAAAGGCACACTGGCAAGAATCAACATTTGAAATGAAGGATATCGAATCAAACTGGAAGCGATCAGGAGTATTGCTCCCATCCACTTCAGCCAGCGGCAGTGCGGTCCTTTTGAATCCAGAAACAGACTGGATAATATGACCGCCAGACCAGCCATCCCTGCCAGAAATGCAGTTGTAGTGAACTGCGTATGCGTCAAGCAGTAAATTCCAACTACCAGATAGAACAGGAGATAACCTAGAACACAACGATAATCGCGGTTCAAGAGCAGTAACGCATACAGTAAGATCCAGTGTGACAGAAACTGCACCAACAGCAGATATGCTCCGTACCAGGGCATAAGGGGAGCAGTCAGGTACAACTGTTTTAAGATTAATCCAATCAATACATTGGAATAGATCAAATGCTCATCCGGCCCACCTGCGTTACCATATCCGGAGACAACCAATCCCATAGTTGAATCGTCTGGGCAGTCATAAGCTGGCGTAATCAGAAGAAATGTTAACCCCAACTGACAAATTGTAATCCCCAGTGACCAGACCCCTGCTGAGTTGTAACACCAGTGAATCACTCTCTTCATTATTGTGCTAAAAACATGAGAAGACATTACTACTCGACTGCTATCCAGATAAATTGAACATATCCACATCTCTTTTTAGTTGGTAGCAGCAAAATATATACCCGTCAGGAGAATATCCGAAGCAGGGGTATCTGAGTAGGCTTGCGGTCGAATCTGCCTGTTCGGTAACTGACGATACTTAGTTTTCTGATTTTAAAAGTTACAATGTGGCACTTGATTTTTAAGACTTGCCAAATCTGAAATTTCAGCTTAGTAACGTTGTTTAATCAGACTTATCTTTCAGACACTCAGAGTCCCATTTAATTTGATTACGTAATTGAAACGAGAGCGAACCCCCTTGACTTCATTCTCCGATACGGGGCAAACATTTGAGTCAAATGAAATACCAGATATCGCAAATAGTAGCCTTCTTTTTCAGCTTCTGAAACGGACTCAGATCGTCTAAACCCTGTCAGACACAAGTCACAATCCTGAAACCTGACACGCACTGAAACTCTATCCCACATACAAGTTAACAGTCTGACCGAGTCAATCCAGAAACTCATTAATCACTTTCTCTCGTTTATCTTAGTCGATTCTGAATCTGGCATCATTCTTGCTAATTCCAGGTAGATATAGAGAGATTTCCATCCTGCTAATGGATCGAACCACTCAGGCTGGTAATGCTATTTTTACAGATGTTAACAAACGGATACACTTTGTATGAACTCGTTAATCCCGTTCAATAGACCATTTATTGCAGGGAAAGAACTCCATTACATTGCCCAGGCAGTCACCCTTGGAAATATCTCTGGAGATGGAGAGTTCGCACAACGGTGCACGCGTATTATGGAAGAGCGTTTCGGAATCAAGAAAATACTGCTCACCCCTTCCTGCACAGCGTCTCTGGAACTCTCAGCAATGCTGCTGGATCTACAACCGGGTGATGAAATCATTATGCCGGCTTACACATTTGTCTCGACTGCAAATGCATTCGTGAGAGTTGGGGCAAAACCGGTGTTTGTTGATATTCGACCTGATACGTTGAATCTGGATGCACGTCTGGTAGAACAGGCCATTACCGAAAAAACGAAAGCTATTGTTCCCGTTCATTACGCAGGCGTCAGTTGTGAAATGGACCTGATCCTCACACTCGCAGAAAAATATGATCTTAAAGTCATCGAAGATGCGGCGCAGGGTGTCAATGCACAATACAACCAGAAGTACCTGGGGTCGCTGGGACAGCTGGGCTGTTACAGTTTTCATGAAACAAAAAATTTCATTTGTGGCGAAGGGGGAGCGCTCTGTCTCAATTCGGAAGAACTGATTGACCGGGCTCATATCATCCGGGACAAAGGAACCAATCGGCAGGCCTTCTTCCAGGGACAGGTCGATAAATATACCTGGTGTGATATTGGTTCTTCATTCGTGCTGAGTGAGATCAACTGTGCCTTTCTTTATGCACAACTCGAAATGTTTGACGAAATCAATCAGCGGCGTAAACAGATCTTTGATTACTATTATGAAAACCTCCTGACTTTGGAAAAAAATAAGCTACTCCGTCTTCCCTGTGTCCCGGAAGACTGCATCAGCAACCACCACATGTTCTACATTCTTCTACCCAGCAAAACGCTGCGGGATGGATTATTAAGGCATCTGAAGCAAAATCAGATTCACGCAGTATTTCATTTTGTTCCCTTGCACAGTTCACCAATGGGAAATACCTGGGGCTACAAACACGGCGATCTACCTGTCACAGAACAGGCTGCAGACTGCCTCTTACGTCTTCCTTTTTTCTATAACATTACAACTGAAGAACAACAGCGTGTTGTCAATGAAATTAAACAGTTTCTTTCAGAAGATACTACTGTATCTCAAATAGAAGTTCTCAGAGCAGGAAATACTCTGCAATAACTATATTTTATTGGATAAAGACAAATCAGCATAACACACAGACCAGTGAGTTGATTCTTCTCAGGTTCTGAAAGTCTTAATGGAATCTATTATCAGATTGATTCAATGTGCAGTTCAGCCTCAAAACAAGTTCCGCATATCAGCGTTGTCACCCCAGTCTATGGAGCCAGTGGCATCCTGGAAGAACTCTATCAGAGACTGCTTGCCGCATTATCTAAAATCACTGACTCGTTTGAAATTATTATGGTCAATGATTCCAGCCCCGACAACGCATGGGAGATTATCCAAAAATTATCTGCGAAAGACTGTCGCCTTAAAGGGATCAACCTTTCACGTAATTTTGGTCAACATCATGCAATTACAGCCGGCCTTGACTTTGCGAAGAGTGACTGGGTTGTGGTAATGGACTGTGATTTACAGGACCAACCAGAAGAACTTCATAAATTATACTACAAGGCAATCGAAGGCTATGATGTCGTTGTTGGCTTACGTCAGCAGAGACAAGACACTTATTTCAAAAAGCTGTGCTCCAAAATATTTTTTCGTACCTTTGCCTATTTCACCAATTCAAAAGTAGATCATCGCATTGGAAATTTTGGCATCTATTCTCAAAAGGTGATTCGAAGTATTACCAGACTCAAAGAACAGAACCGTTCTTTTGGCCTGTTTGCGATCTGGGTCGGTTTCCGCAGAATTGAAATTCCTGTTGAACATGCGAAAAGGCCTTATGGTAAGTCCAGCTACAGTTTCAACCGTATGCTCAGTCTCGCCCTCAGCAGTATTGTTGCTCACTCAAATAAATTATTAGTCATGTTTGTCAACCTTGGTTTTTTGATCGCAAGTATCTCTTTCATGGTCGTGATCTGGCTTGTTTTCAGATATCTCATCTGGGGGATCTCCGTAATTGGATGGACAAGTTTAATCGCATCTATTTATTTAACGACTGGACTGATTATTTCTGTCATTGGCATGCTAGGAGTCTACGTTGGAAAAATTTTCGATGAAGTAAAAAAAAGACCCCTTTATATTATCGATTCAACTACTTTTGAAATGGGGCCATACGATGACTGATGTTTTCAAACTGGGATTTATTGGAGGTGGCCTGAATTCCGCAGTTGGCACAACCCATTTCATCGCTTCGCAGATGGATGGTCTCTTTAAAGTGGAAGCTGGATGTTTCAGTCGAGACCCGGAGATCAATCGGCAGACAGCAGAACGCTGGGGGATCTCACCAGAAAGAAATTACGCTTCTTTTACTGAGATGCTGGACCAGGAAACCGGTTATCTGGATGCCATCGTTATATTAACTCCCACACCAGATCATTTTGAACCAGTCACACAGGCTCTCAAGAAAGGCTACGCGGTAATTTGCGAAAAGTCATTGACCAGTACGATATCCGACGCGATCAGCATTCAGGAAGTACAAAAAGCACACAATGGCTTTTTAGCTGTAACCTATAACTACACTGGGTATCCGATGCTGCGGGAACTCAAACACCAGATCGATAATAATCAGTTGGGTATGATTCAACAGATTCATATCGAGATGCCACAGGAAGGTTATTCACGCCTGAACCGGGACGGAAACCCCATGATTCCACAGCAATGGCGTCTGCGTGATGCAGACTTACCAACACTGTCACTGGATCTGGGAGGACATGTCCATAGTATCATCGATTTTATTTCCGGTGAGAAGCCACAGCAACTGGTCGCACTGCAGAGCAGCCTGGGATGCTTCAGTCAAGTCGTTGACAATTCCTTATGCATCGCCCGATATTCAAATGATTTGACTTGCAACATCTGGTTCAGCAAATCAGCACTCGGCTACAGAAATGGTTTGCGGATCAGGGTTTTTGGCGAAAAAGGCTCCGCCGAATGGCATCAGATGGAACCGGAATTTCTGATATCACACGATAACCGTGGTCATAAAATCTTTCTGGATCGAGCCAGTGTTGAAGTCGGAGTCTCACATTTACCCAGATACAATCGCTTCAAGTCGGGACACCCGGCTGGATTCCTGGAAGCATTTGGAAATTTATATTGTGATATTGCTGACAGTCTTAGTGTTTTCAAGAAAACAGGCACACAAAAGACTCGCGAATATGTTTTTGAAACTCAACATGCTCTCGAGGGACTCATTATGTTCAAAGCCATGACACACTCTTCTAATTTGGGAACTTGGGTACCAGTATCAGGCTCTTAGAGTTCAAGATTAAACTAATATATTTTACGTTTTACAGAGATGGAAAGTGTTGTGATATTTTCAATAATTGTACCAACATACAATTCTCATAACTTTCTTGAGAACTGTTTAAAGAGCATTTTATCCCAAAGAATTGATCCCTTCACTTATGAAGTCATCATTGTAGATGATTGCTCTACAGACATGACAATTCCACTTGCCCAAACATATTCCAATCTCTTCCATCATTTCCATATCGTAAAACTAAACGAAAATGTTGGTCCCGGCAGCGCGAGAAATGCTGGAATAGAGCATGCATCAGGTGAATGGATTGTATTTGTTGACAGCGATGATGAACTCTCCCCGGATTGTTTACTAGTTTTAAAATCAATTCTAGATCAGGATATTGAAAATAAACTTGATTTAATTGGATTTGACTGGTTACTGGAAAATGATGCCCCAAACATGAACAGCAGTAAGCGGGCAGGACGACGCGATGGCCAATACTTGTCAAATAGAACTCTTTTAATAAAACAGTATCTCTCACATCGAATGGATGGTTCAGTGATCTATTCGGCATTTCGTAGAGATTTTATTAATCAGCATCAAATCCGCTTTGCTTCAGGAATACATGAGGATGTGGATTTTATATTTAAAGCGTATTATTTTGCAGATAACACAATATATTGTCCAAAGGCTTTATATAAAAAAAGAAATCGTACTTCATCGATTATTAATAGTATTTCAATAAAGCATATAGATGGATATTTTCGGGCCTGGCTGTCTATTCGAGACTTTTTGTACTCACTAAATCTATCTGCAGAAGAACATGCACAATACCTGAGTTATTATCAATATGGCTCAGTCGGCGCAATTGCAACTCGAATAAGGGAAGTAACCAGACACTCAACTGATCACGAAGAGATGTACAAGCTCTTTCAATCGATTTATATACATTCCAAGCATCTGTTTCAAAATAACTCGCTACAGCAATATCTCTCTTGTGATAATACTGTTTATTTCAATATTGTGAAAAGTTTTCTATTAATCATGGAATCATTAGAAATCGAAAACATCGATAAGCCTATGAAAATTGCAACTGAAGTGTATGCAATGCGTGGAAAGAGTTTTAGCTGTGTCGACCTTCATCACTCTCTTTTTTTAAGACCAGACCAAGTAAGAACTTGTTGCAAAAGATTTTTTGTGAATGGAGAAATGAGAGGTGATGTTGCCCTCTTTGATCTCGAGGACAATAAAGATGCCCCTATTTCTTCACAAGACATTCTGAATGCAAAACGAGAATTACATCAAAAAATCAATTCAGGAGAGGAGACTCCATGTGATGGGTGTCCATTCCTTGAATTTCGAGAATGGTCACCACTAAATGAACTGAACATTAAATATCTCTCTCTTGAGTATCATTCAGTCTGTAATTTGAAATGCAGCTATTGTAGTGAAGAATATTATGGTGGAAAGCGACCAATATATAATATATCAGAGACCTTAGATAGATTACTATCCGAAGGACAACTCTCTGATTGCAAAGTAGCTGTCTGGGGTGGAGGTGAGCCAACCTTGGGTAAGGACTTTGAGTATCTTCTAAATATGCTTGCTGAATGTATTCCAAATTTACAACAGAGAATTTTAACCAATGCCGTAAAAATATCGCCTGGGGTTGAATCATTACTAGCTATAAATAAAGCTCACATAATAACAAGTATTGATGCTGGTACTGATACCGTATTTAAATCAATCCGGGGCCGTGCACAATTAAGTAAAGTCTGTGAAAATCTCAAAAGGTACTCAGATATCAATAGTTCCCGAGTGACTGTTAAGTACATTTTCACCGAGGGCAACCAATCCATCTCAGAGGTTGAAAGCTTTGTTTCTCTGATACAAAAATCAGAATTATTAAATTGCAATTTTCAAATAAGTAGTGATTTCAAAAAAGATGCAATCACACACGAAGATGCGACTGCCATGATAATTATGTTTGGCTTACTTCGCAAAGCAGGTGCCAATGTTGTTTATTTTGACGAATTGCTCCGACATAGACTATTTACCGTTATTGACTTAGAAAACCCTGACCAGGTAAACACAATTCATGATACAGTAGGGCAAGAGTTTATTGTCACACCATCTCAATACTCTCAAGTTGTTATTTGGGGAGCAGGTCAACAAGCTAGATATTTATTAAATGAAACCGCTTTTTTCAAATCTTCTGCTGTGGATTTTTTCGTAGACGATACACCTGAAAAAATTGGTCAACAGTTTTTTGGTAAAATGATTTACTCGCCAGAAGTTCTCAAAGAAAGCAACCTACCTGTTGTTATTGCAGCTGTTCAGGGCTATCCGCTTATCCTCGAACAATTTAAACAATTAGGGCTCAATGAAGCTCGAATTGTTCACGGTTTAATTATTTAAATGCCTTTTAATCGAACATTAAATAGAATTGATTATGCATAAAAAACTGCTCATTGCAGGGGGAGGCTATGCTGAAATTCCGCTGATCCTGGCAGCACAAAAAATGGGATTTCACGTAATTACCAGTGGAAATCGCGCAGACGATTTGGGACATCGATACTCGGACGAGTGCTGCTTGCAGGACTTTTCAGATAAAGAAGCCATGCTGCAACTGGCTGACTCTCTAAAGATCGACGCCATCTGTGCTTCCTGTAATGATTTTTCTGCAATCACTGCTGCTTACATTGCGCAACAACTGAATTTACCGGGACATGATTCTTATGAAACTTCGCTACTGATCCATCATAAAGATCGCTATCGCGCTTTTGCCATTGAGAATGATATACCTTCACCACGTGCGAAAGGATTTGATTCCATCAACGCTGCAATGGCACAACTCTCTGAATTCGATTTTCCGGTAATAGTCAAGCCAGTCGATCTCACGGGTGGTAAGGGAATATCCAGAATTGATCACATTGAAGATGCTATGCCTGTTCTGGAATCAGCTTTTGAAATTTCTCGTGCAAAAAGAATTGTGGTTGAGGAATTTATTGAAGGGACTCGACATGGATTTTCGACTTTTCTGAGAGATGGACGAGTTGTATTCTTCTTTAATGATAACGAACACTATTTTCTCAACCCTTATCTGGTTTCAGCAGCATCCACTCCTGCAAACGTTCCAGAGAACACCTCTTCAATCCTGTGTGCCACTGCAGAAAGAATTGCTTCTCTGCTGAATCTCAAAACGGGGATTTTCCATATTCAATATATATTGCAACGCGATAAACCAGTTATCATCGAAATATGCCGCCGTGCACCGGGAGATCTCTATATTGAATTCGTTAAACATGCTACGGGTATTGACTATCCCGCATATATAGTTCGCGCTGCATCCGGTATGGAATGTAACGACTTAAAACCGGTTGAAAGCAGTGGCTATTATACTCGCCACTGTATCATGCCATATCAGAATGGAATTATTAAAAATGTTACTGTCAGTCCGGAAATAGACCACCATATCATTGACCAGATGTTATGGTGGAAGCCAGGAGAGCAAATCGATAATCATCTCATTCAGAAACAGGGAATCGTATTCCTGCGTTTTAACACGCTGGATGAAATGCTCAGTAAAACCGATAGACTACCTGATTTAATACACGTTGAGATGAAGTGAATCCATACTTTATTTACTCGAAATGAAACAATGAACTACATCCTGATTTCCGGAACAATTCTCTTCACGGTTTATGGACAGCTTATCCTGAAATGGAGAATAGGAAAATATGGAGACCTGCCTGTTAATTTCACAGACCGTATCTGGTTTTTGTTACGTTTGCTGCTGGATCATTATATTGTAAGTGGATTTATCGCAGCATTCATAGCATCATTATTCTGGATGGCTGCCATGACGAAATTGCCTCTCAGCTACGCTTATCCATTTATGAGCCTGGCATTTGTACTCGTAATGTTTCTCAGCGCATTGTTTTTCAAAGAACCAATTACACTCGCTAAAAGTGCCGGCCTCATTCTGATCGTTCTGGGAATTATTGTGAGCAGCCAGGGCTGAAAAAAAGGCTGTTTATGAAACAGTAACATTCACCCGTTTGAAATAATGAACCCGATGCTGTTTTCGGGGCTGCCCGGTTGAATGATTCACTTACTCTTCAACTCAAAGTTGATGGTATTCGGGCCATCTTTTGTAACAGTCGCTTTGAGAGTCGTGTTCTCATTGTATTTTTTAGGTAACATCTCTGGTCCTGCTACTTCCGCGCCCCCCTCGGTCTTACTGATGCGAACCATGTGGTCGCCCAGAATCGCTCCTGCTGTATTATTGTTATACATCAGCGAGTATTTTCCTTCTTCATCAGTTGCTGCAGTGGAAGCACGAGACTGTTTTTTTTCCTGAGCCCCCTGGGGATAAAAATCAATGATTGCATCCGGCAATGGATTTCCATCCAGGGTGACCTGTCCCGTGACTTCAGCCAGATCAGGTAAGTCATTACTTTTTCCGGAACATCCCGACAGGATGCACAACAGCATGAGCAGACAAAGAGCTCGTGTCACAACAGGTAATTGAAAATGAATTGAGGGCATGAGATTAACTTTCGGCGCTGAAACGAATTGTCAAACGCACCGACGTAATAACGTGGTGCGTTTGACAGAAAAATTCA
>JAGQQP010000200.1 GCA_020426085.1 Planctomycetaceae bacterium
CCTGGCGGAATTTTTCGAAGATATGTTCCTGCTCATCCAGGGGGATACCGATGCCTGTGTCTTCAACAATCAGGTCCATAAGTTTCGGGTCCTCTTCGCAGAGTTTAGCAGCGACATGGACCCTGCCTCCTTCCGGCGTAAACTTGATGGCATTGGAAAGCAGGTTGTTGAGGATCTGTTGAATTTTGACGGAATCCTGAAACAGAATTGGAATCTTCGGATCGATTTCAGAAGTCAGTTCAATGTTCTTTTTATCCGCCAGCGGAAGCATGTTGCCCACCCGGCGTTCAATCAGATCGGCCACGGATATTTCGGAAAGCTGCAGTTCCATTTTGCCGCTCTCGATTTTCGCCAGGTCGAGCACGTCATTGATCTGAGCCAGCAGGTTTTTGCCGGACATCTGAATATTGCTGACATAACGTTTCTGCTTCTCGCTGAGATCTTTCGAGCTTGCGAGCAGATCGCTGAAGCCCAGAATACTGTTCAGCGGCGTGCGCAGTTCGTGGCTCATCGTCGCGAGAAACTCGTCTTTGAGCTTGTTCATTTCATAGAGCCGAAGGTTGACCTGCGCCAATTCGTCCACTTTGGTATCGAGGTCGGTGTTGACGGTCCGCAGTTCTTCCTGCACGGTGACCAGGTGACGGAGCATGCGGTTGAACGCGTAGCTCAGTTCTTCAAATTCGTCTCCCGTGCGAATGTCGGCCCGCAAATCCAGATTTCCGTGCGCGATTTCATCACTCACATCTTTCAGGTGCAGCACAGGTTTCACAATCACGTAGCGCACAATTGCATAAGCGGCCAGCATCGCCAGGACAGCGGTAACAAGCGCGGATGCCAGGTTGATGGCGTTGTTCCAGTTCTGTGCCTGTTCCACTTTCTGTGAGGGGAAGCGAATATTCACAATCCCGATGAGTCCGCCCAGTTCCAGATCGGGGTCATCGCGGAGACGATGACAGGAGACACAGGACTCCGTCGCATGGATGGCACCGTAATATTGAAACTTGCCTTCCGCTTCATCACGGTAGAAAATTTCTTTTTCGCCCTGCTTGATGCGTTCCAGCGCTTCATAGCCGGCACTGTCGATGGGGCGTTCTTTGGAATCCGCATTGGAAGGATTCGCTTTAAAGACCGCCCAGCTGTAGTCGCCGAGATCCTGGGGTTTGACCGACTGGGCAATTTTTTCGATCAGCATGCGGTACTGATCGTTCGACTCGGACCATTTCCAGTGTTTTTCCAGAATGATCGGCGCAACCAGCAGACGGGCCGAGGTAATGTTCTGATCGTTCAACACCTGATTGTTCAACCAGGTATTCAAAGAAAAACTGGCCGTAATTAATACGAGCAATCCGCCCCCAAACAGGTAACGGCACTTCCGTTCGAGGTTGGTTTCCCCCAGTAGTTTTTTGAAAGCTCGATACGACATGAATTACCAGCGGGTATGAGATCCGAACCAGATGCTGCGAAGTCGCTTTAACATCGCTCAGGTGATCTTATTCCAAAATTGTCTGTCGAGAAAAGTATGATTCGCCAATTCTCACCTCAATTCGATGAAATTAATCAGATTTCAGTTTCATACGACAGGTCGATTCCATTTACGACTGCATGATCTGACAGCAGGGGCAGAAAAAAGTGGAGCGCTGTGCCTGAACGATCCTGACAATCTGTGCTCCCTTGCAGGAGGGACAGCTTTTTTCTTCCTGGCCATACACGCGATGCTGATTCTGATAGCCGCCCGATTGATTCAGCGCATTCCGATAAGTCCCGTCGCCGAGAGTGGAACCTTCATAGCGAATGGCGGTTTTCAGAATCTGCTGCATGGCTTTGTGGAGCGATTTGATTTCTGCCGCCGACAACTGGTCGGCCGTCCGTTCGGGATGAATCCGGCTCTGGTGGAGCATTTCACTGGCATACAGATTGCCGATCCCCGCGACCATTTTCTGGTCCAGCAAGGCGACTTTGATCGCACGACTGGTCTTCGCCAGCCGCTGTTGCAGTTCACTGACTGTAATCTCCAGCGCATCGGGACCCAGTTTCTGCGGTCCGAGCACCAGATCCTGTTCCTTTCGACTGAGCAGTTGAACCGTCCCCAGTCCACGCCGATCCCAGAACCAGAGTGATCGGCTGGACCGTCCTTTCTGCAGGATCCACTCCAGTCGCAGGTGACCGATGTCGGGGGGATCGGAAAGTAACATCAGTCCAGTCATCCGGGGTTCAATCACGAACGAATAATCATTCTCCAGATCCAGAATCACCCGTTTTGCCCGTCGTCTCACCCTGACCACAGTTTGATTTAAAGCTTTTGTTCGAATGGTTTTAAGACCCGGCTTCATGGAAAGGGGTTTGCACGGGCAGGGACAGTTGCGAAAGTCTTTAATCTTGCGGCCTTCCACGGCGTCGCGAATGCCGCGGACCATGGTCTCCACTTCAGGCAGTTCTGGCACGAAAATACTTTCTGTATCGATCGCAGGAATTTTAGGGTGTTACTGAATTTGAACGAAGTGTTTCTATTCTACTACTTGTAACTGTTCTTTGGATGCCAGAGCCGGGCTGAAATAGGAAGACCAAGAAATTAAAGATTATCCTTGACGTCAGGGCAAAGTTGGACGATCCTATTACATAAAGCCCTTAATTTTCCCATCTTGCAGAACGCACATATCCGAACTGCAAGCTTGTCCGTTAATATGTTGTGTCAATTGGAGAGCGTCCATGCGCCCTAATCACCCTCGCGTCGGCTCCAGTGTTGTTTCCGTTCTGGCAACCGTGGTCTGTTTAGCTGTTGTTCTGGGAGTCACCTTTTACCTGGTGAATCCTCAGTCGGAAGTGACTGTCGAAAAAGCACCCGAACAGGTTCAGACGCCGGTCGAAACACCAATCGTTCTGGAAGAACAGGAAACCGTCGCGGTTGCTCCTGCAGTAGAAACGAAACCGGTTCAAGAAACGCCACGCGTTTCACCTGAAGAACAGGTTGCCGCTCATCTGTCAGCAGGGGAATTCGGTCAGGCGATTGAAGTCGCTGAAACAGTCGGAAACCTGCAGGATCGCACGCTCTTACTTAAAATGGTTGTCAAAGCTCAGATGGACTCTGGCGACTTTATGGCTGCATTGGGAACCATCAACCGTATCCCACTCGCTGACGAACGCACCAAAGCCATGAGTGAACGGGCCCAGGCAATGTCACTGGCCGGGGGATCTCAGCTGGCTGACTTCACCGAACTGATCGACCTGATTCAGACACAGACTTCAGGCGGATGGATCGACGACGGATCTGGTGAAGGTTCCATGCGACAGTTCTCCGCAGGGGTTCGCGTTGATCCGAACGGCATGCTGCATCACATCAGCAAGCAGGAACTCAAAGGCGAACTGGAAGCTCTGGGAGTGAAAGCCCGCAAAGCCAGCCTGAATAAGAATGTTTCACAGAACAGCCAGCTGCGTCTGATCTCTCTGACCCGGCTGGAAAAAGAAGTTCAGCAGTTGATTGAAGAAGGTCGTTCTCCCGTTGAAACCATGAAAATGCTGGCGGGATTGACTAAAGTCGAATATGTGTTTGTCTACCCGGAAGATCAGGAAATCGTGATCGCTGGTCCGGCAGAGGCCTGGATTTACAATGAGCAGGGTCTGCCTGTTGGCGTCGAAAGCGGCCGTCCTGTGCTGCAACTGGACGATCTGGTGACCATTCTGCGAACGTTCTCCGATCAGGGAGAAAACATCTTTGGTTGCTCTTTTGATCCACGTGCAGAAGGTCTGGCACGCGTCAATGAATTTGTGACTCAGTCGAATGCCCGTGGTCCCCTCAGTGCAGGTGCCGGCGTTCGTAATTACACCCGACAGCTGAAAGAAAAACTGGGCGTACAGGATATCACCCTCTACGGTGTGCCTGATACCTCACGCGTCGCCCGTGTCCTGATTGAAGCTGACTACCGGATGAAACTGATCGGCATTGGAAAAATGGATGCCGGTAAAAACATTCCCAGCTACTTCGATCTGCTGGCTCAAGAGAGCAATGCTAGCGGCATGAACCTCGAAGCACTCCGCTGGTGGCTGACCATGAAATACGATTCCGTTCTGCATAACCCGCAACGAACTGCCTACCAGGTAGTCGGATCTTCTGTCCTCTGCCAGTCGGAAAACCAGATCGTCACCAAAGAGGGTGAACGGTTACGAACGGGCAAAGCTGAGAAGCTGAACCGCGAGTTCGCTGCCAACTTTACTAAACACTATCAGGAACTGGCTCAACAGGATCTGGTTTACGCCGACCTGCAGAACATTTTCGACCTGGCTCTGGTGGCTGCCCTGATGCGAAACGAACAGCTGGCGAATCGTGCCGGCTGGGAAATGAATGCCTTCGCATCCAACGGTGCCTATCGACCGGCTGAATTCGAAGCAGCCCACACAGTCGACACGGTCGTCAATCACCGCGTCTACAACGGCAAAGATGTTGTCGTACAGGTTGCCGGCGGTGTGCGGGTTGATACGAACTCGGTTGTGAAAAATCAACAGAACCTGAAAGTCTCTCCCGAAGTCGGAGCCGTTTCCGCTCAGTCCAAAGCTCCTGCATTGCCCGCAGGTCGCTGGTGGTGGGATCTGGCCAACTGATCTTCAGCAGGCTTTTCTAATTCAACAAAAAAACCGCAGCCTGATTATCGGGCTGCGGTTTTTCTTTTTTAACGTCTGATCGATTCACATAGAATTACTTCACGTACCCTTTGATGCCAACCGGCTTCAGAGTCTGGGGGAAGTCGCGTGGCTCGGAATGCGCCTGCTGCATAATCTGCTCCAGATCTTTGATTTTTTGCGGATACTGTTTCGCGAGATTAGTCGTCTCACCAACATCTTTGCCCAGATCGTAAAGTTCCAGCGGCTGATTCATACGATTCTGTACCCCTATCCAGTTTCCCTGACGAATGGCCCGCGAGCGAATCTGGTCTTTGGTGTATTCCCAGTAGAGATACTCATGCTTTGGCTGATCCCCTTTCCCCAGTAGAGTGGGCAGAAATGAGATGCCGTCAATATCGACGCCAGACGGAACGTTCGTCCCGGCAACCTGCGCCAGTGTGGGTAAGACATCCCAGAAAGCAATCTGCAGGTCGGTCGTTTTTCCCGCAGCGATTTTACCAGGCCAGTTCGCGATGAAGGGGACACGTAAACCGCCTTCGTACATCGAACCTTTATGACCGTTGAGCGGCGCGTTGCCGTTGAAGAAATCGGTCATCTCTTTCCAGGCGCCCCCCTGCCCGCCGTTATCGGAGGTGAAAATGATCAGCGTGTTGTCACGTATCCCCAGGTCTTCCAGCAGGGTGACGATTTCTCCCACATGATCGTCCAGACGGGAGACCATGCCGGCAAACGTCGTCAGTCCGTCTTCTGAACCAATATAACCGGGACGGGGATCGGGAATCCGTTTCCTGGGAAACTGACCCCGATATGGTTTTTCCGACTCTTCCGGAACCACCAGTTCCACGTGAGGAATAATGTAAGGCAGATAAGCGAAGAAAGGCTGCGATTTATTTTTCTGGATGAAGGCTTTCGCATCTTCATGAATCAGATCGTGAATGTAGCGGCCCCGCTGGTTATTTTCATTTTCCGGCAGCATGAGCTTCTGCTCATTTTTCCAGATCCAGAAGGGATAATAAAAGTGAGCGTGTACCTGCAGCAGTTGGCCGGTGAATTCATCAAAGCCCTGCTTTCCGGGTCGACCGGGTGTCCCTTCGTAACCAAGTCCCCATTTTCCGAACACGCCGGTCGCGTAGCCGGCATCCTTTAATACTTCGGCAACAGTGGTGTCTTCTTCGTACAGCAACTGGTTCAGGTCATTGGCACGCACGGCGGTGTGTCCGGTATGTTGCCCCGTCATCAACACGCTGCGCGAAGGTTGACAGACCATCGAGCCGGCATAGGCCTGTGTGAATTTCATCCCCTCGGCAGCCAGCTTGTCGATATGCGGCGTTTTGATTTTTGTCTGACCGTAACAACCGAGTTCCGCGTAGCCTAAATCGTCGGCCATGATGAAAATGATATTCGGTTTCTGTTTCTCTGCTGCATCCAGACGGGCGGGAGCAGGCAGACTGAGACTGCAAATGACAGTCAAAAGTAATACGAGTTGTCGAAACATGATGCCAGATCCTTTCGAAGTTTTTGATTCCCTGTTTTTTTGAAATATTTACACGCGGAATTTGTATTCAGATTGCTTTTTAAAAAATCGTTTGAGATTGGTATTGACCGATTCAAAATGACTTTCTATTCTCCCCGCACCATTGGCGTTCACGCTGATCTCGGAAACATCAAACAGACCATTCCTGATAACATCACACCTCAGATTGACAGTTATCAATCCCTTTTTCAACCTTCAAGCAAATACCGGTGTCCGCTGAGCGATGTCATTCACTCAGTGGAAAGATCGAATGCCAGAGGCACGGATGCTGTGGCATCGATCTTTTATGAAACGTTTTAACGAGTGCGTCCTTTGAGGCGTCTCTGCAGGCGTGAAAAATAATGGCGAACAATCGCCTCCCGGAAGTGGTACAAGTCCTTCCCCCCCCTGGGCTACTGCTTCCGGGAATTTTTATGCGCAGTGCCTGACACTGGCGCAACCGGCATCAGGCCTGATGTGGCTGATTCAGGATTCAAACTTCGCTGGGGAAGCCGTCCATCTTGCCGATGACAACGATGCCGGATTCCGAAACGGCAAAACCGCGACTTTTATCGGCAGCCAGGTCGTAGCCAATCTCGCAGCCTTTGGGGATTGAAACCCCTTTGTCGATGATCGCATTGCGAATCTTCGCATGCCGACCGACATTCACGCCGGAAAACAGAATCGAATTATCGACTTCCGCCCAGCTGTTGACGCGCACGTTGGAAGAAATGATCGACTGGCTCACGCGCCCGCCGGAAATAATCGAACCCGGACAGACCATACTGTCCACGGCCTGACCCACGCGGGGTTTATTCCCTTCACTCTGGGCGAAAACGAACTTCGGTGGCGGATCGGGGGGCTGATAAGAGCGAATCGGCCAGGTCGAATCATACAGGTTTAGCTGTGGATGCACTGACACCAGATCCATGTTCGCTTCATAATAGGCGTCGATCGTGCCCACATCGCGCCAGTAGTAACCATCGCCTGTATTTTTATCCTGGAAAGGATACGCGCGAATCAGATGATCGTCGATGATGGACGGAATGATATTTTTACCGAAGTCATGCGAACTGTCGAGCTGGGTCGCGTCGTAACACAATCGCTCAAACAGGAAGTTCGTGTTGAAGACATAGATGCCCATCGAAGCCAGACTTTTTTCCGGGTGACTGGGCATGGGA
>JAGQQP010000201.1 GCA_020426085.1 Planctomycetaceae bacterium
TCTTCCTGCCCAGGGTTGTGTTCCCATCACCTGCTCCCACTGTCCCTTGGTCACCTCTTTCGTCGCCATAAAAAACGGCTGAGTAATTTTAACTTGATGTTGGAATTCATCTTTACTTCTCTTTTCCTCGGATACAGGAGACCCCATTTTAAATTCTCCAGGGGGAATCAGAGTGAACTTCATTCCAATGCTGTTTGTTACAGTCACTTCAGTCTTAAGGCGAGTAGCCCATGCAGCCTGTAATTTTTTTATTTCAAGTTCACGAAGTGGAACAATCAATTCCGATGACTTTGATACAGTAAACAGATCATAATCGAGAACTTCCGTTGTTAATTCCCCATTGATAAAAGGACGTTGTACATCATTGTATTTTCGTGCGACGAATAATTTTGTATTTCGTCCTGCATAACCGGTCAGTTCGCCCAACGACACCTTTCCATTCCTGTTCCGATCTGCTTTTCCATCGATGCCTTCGAGCACATAATGCATAAAGACACCATGTTTCAATGATTCATTTTCATGCGAGATTTCCCCTAATGTGCAACTGCTGAATACGATTACCCCCAGTGGTGGTTTTGCAGCCTTGAGTGACTTGGCAAAGTTCCGCGTCGGATTATCTGGAGTCCTTGCTCCGCGGGGACGGGGATCATTGCGACAGGCATCAATCATCAATAGCTTTAAGGTAGCCTTACAGCTTCGAAGTTGCTCATAAATAAATTGGATTGGTATTAGTGTAGTCACTCGTTCCAGATCGGCGTCAGTCGGACAAAAATAGGTGTTACCATCCAGATTGACACCATGGCCACTGAAAGCCACCAGTAAAACATCTTCGTGTTCCACAATTTTTAAAATTGTTTTGAGCTGCTTCTCAATATTATTTTTGAAGGGCAAATACTTATTATCTTTTGCACCATCATGCAGCAGAAAGATATTCTCTTTTTTGAATCCGTTATTGATTAACTGACTGTAAAGTGCACGTTGATCTGCACCACAAAACTCGAGATCATTGATATTGCTGTAGTCATCGACTCCAATCAGCAATGCCCACTTCTGACTGTCCGTGCGTTCAACCAACAGGGATTTACGATCAGGCTTCGTTTGTGAATAACCAGAGTTGGTCCACAGCAGAAAGCAGGCCAGTAATAGCGTTACCAGTATCTGCTTTTTGAACATGGATCTACTTCCTCACTCATCGGAATCATTACGTTTGAGCAGGTTCTGGATCTGCTCTTTCAATATTGTATCAGTGATATGGCTGCATTACGCCGGTTGAATGCCTTAGATATAAAGATTTCAACGCATATTACTAAGTTTTAAAAATGGGGATCCCAAGAAAACTACTCCAACTTACACACCACACGAAAACCGCTGAAGTTGGAACGGTAAACGGGGACGAATCTGCCACGGAACATTGAAAGACTGAACTGTGCGCTGCCCCTTTTTACCATCCACTTCTCTGATTGCATACGAGATTAAGGCGAATAAACTGACTCCCCGCCGTTACGAGTTGTAAGACCAAGAAACTTCTTCCGATCAAGATCTCTGCTGAGGACTTTCGCAGATGCATCTACAAAGGTTGTTAGAAATACCTTGGGGTCTCTGGAATGACCCAATCCTTCTAGAGGATTGTCAGCAACCACGCGAAAGTCTTGCGGTCTTGTCCACTCGCATGCCCGGACGTCGCTAACCTCTAAAATGGCAATCGTATTCGATGTCCCGTCAGTGACCTGCTTCATTGAGATGCCAAGTGGGGTTGTCAACCCGAACATAGATTTAGACGGCGGGACAAGGATAGACGATTCTGATTCGATAGCCAGATAATTCGTCACGAAACGGTCACCAGCCGTTTCGGGAGAACGAAACACGGCAGGCATTTCTCTCATGAGAGCTCGATTGTGCTCAGAGTTCCAGGGCTCATCGAGTCGAAAGCGACGGTAGAGATCAGCGTTCGCAAGATACGGGAGCAGATGAACTCGCCAACTCAACAACGGCTTTCCGGACGCATCCGTGGAGTACAACGCCGGAAACATACCATGTTTTGCATGAAATTCGTGGAGCGCCAGGGCGATACGCTGCAAGTTGTTCTGCGATGTTTTCTGATGTTCCGCCTTGCGAACACCAGACGGAGCCATCAATACCGAAGGTTTTGATACAGTAAACAGATCATAATCGAGAACTTCCGTTGTTAATTCTCCATTGATAAAAGGACGCTGAACATCATTGTAAGTGCGGGCGACAAATAATTTCGTATTCCGTCCTGCATACCCTGTGAGTTCGCTTAACGACACCTTTCCATTCCTGTTCTGATCTGCTTTACCATCGATCGCTTCGAGTACATAATGCATAAAGACACCGTGCTTCAGTGATTCATTTTCATGAGAGGTTTCCCCCAGGGTGCAACTGCTGAATACGATTACCCCTAGCGGTGGTTTTGTAGCATTGAGTGACTTGGCGAAGTTCAGCGTTGGATTTACTGGAGTCCTTGCTCCTCGGGGACGAGGATCATTGCGACAGGCATCAATCATCAAGAACTTTAATGCTGCCTTACAGCTTCGAAGTTGCTCATAAACAAATTGGATTGGTAATAACGTAGCCACTCGTTCCAGATCGGCGTCAGTCGGACAAAAATAGGTGTTACCATCCAGATTGACACCATGGCCACTGAAAGCCACCAGTAAAACATCTTCGTGTTCTACAATTTTTAAAATTGTTTTGAGCTGCTTTTCAATGTTATTTTTGAAAGGCAAATATTTATTATCTGTTGCCTTATCATGCAGAAGAAAAATGTTCTCTTTTTTAAATCCATTGTTGATTAACTGATTGTAGAGTGCGCGCTGATCTTCACCACAAAATTCGAGATCGTTAATGTTGCTATAGTCATCGACCCCAATCAGCAGCGCCCACTTCTGACTGCCCGTCTGCTCACCTGACAGGGATTTCCGATCAGGCCCAGTCTGTGAAAAAACAGAGTTTGTCCACATGAGAACGCAGGCCAGTAAAAGAGCTGCCAATATCTGTTTTTTGAACATGGACATGTTTCCTTACTCATTGGAATTATTACGTTTGAGCAGGCTCTGAATCTGCTGTTTCAATGTTTTATCAGTGGTCTGCCTGACAATCTCGCCCCAGAGCGTCCTGGCTTTTGCCTTTTGTCCCGTTTTCTGATACGTAATCGCTAGATTGATTTTCGCAGAAAGTAGATCCGGCTGCAATTTGAGGATTTCCTGAAAGTTATGGACCGCTTCGTCATATCTCCGTAATCTGAAACAAGTCAGACCTCGGCCCATCAATGCCAGAACGTTTTCAGGCTCCAGAGCAAAGACCGAATTAAACTGTTGCAAAGCCATATCCAATTCAGAATGCTCCAGTAGGAATTGGCCATAGTTGAGTCTTAAGCCGATCGCACGGGGATACAGTCTTAAAGCCTCATTGTACTGCTGCTGCATCTGCTGCGTATCCTCTGAATCCAAGTTCTTGGTGATTGAATATCCCTGTAGATCGAAGCCATAATCCCGATCCAATCGGTCCAGTTGGGCCAGCAATACCGACTGAGTCGCCCCACGTTCTGCCTGCAGCAACAGGTTCGTCAGTTGCTCAGACTGAATATCATTTTCCTTGAACAGTGTCGCGATCTGCACAAGTGCCGTAAGGTTGCCTTCTGAAAATGCCTGATTGGCCAGAGTATTCCCAGAATCCTGCATCAGTTTCAGTAACTTCGTCCGCTCTTCAGGCTGAACGTTCTGTCTCTGCTCTAACAGACTACGCGACTGTTCGAAGACAGTCTGTACATCTCCCTGCTGGTATTGCTTTTCCAGCGAAACAATCAGCGAAACATTCGACGGCGCAGTATTGGTCCACAGATATATCAAGCCTCCCAATACCATTACGGCAGCCAGTGGTATTAACATAGCCAGAGAAAAGATACGGTTTCTCTGCCAAGGTGAAGATTGCGCTGGCATCGTAGACTGTCGAGGCAATGAACTCTCCTCGACTCCAGGCAGGGTCAGTGAGCCCGTTTCCAGCAGATTCAAGATGATCGCACGGCACTCCGCACATTGAGCCAAGTGTGACTGAAGGAACTCCTCTTCCTCTTTTGTTAGTGCTCCCATCGACCAGCGATTCAATAGCCTGTCATCATCCACCAGATGGGGACCACCCACAACGTCCTGCAGCCGGGCGGAAACCAAAATCTTGCGCCAGTTCTCCTGATTAAAGTTCGCACTCATAGCGACTCCTCCAGATCCTGACCACTTTCATGAGCTGCCTTTAACCATTCAGCCAGTTCTTTCAAAAACACAGGTAGTTTCAAAAGTTCAAGACAGTTCTCACATTCCTCTCTGGTCGCTGTATCTTCCGGAATGACTTCTCCCAGTTTACTCCACAACTCGTTTCCGAGGTCCCTGATTTTTCGGCTCAGATGACCACGGTGAATCCCAGTGATCCGTTCCATGTCTGCCAGTTTACAGTCTTCCAGAAATCGCAATTTTAGTATCAGGGAATCGACCGTGGAAAAAGAATTAATCAGCTTCAGAACCAGAGCTCCAAGTAGCTCAATACACCCAGTCCATCTGGCATCAATTTGAGGTGTTGTTTGAATCATTTGCTGAATTGACTGATGCTCTTCATATGGTTGTATCTGTTTCAGGTTCTGTAATGCGTACTGATGTTTTAATTTCTGTTCTTCAGAAACTATCTGGAGCAACCAGGAGATGCGTTCTCGAATTCTGGGTAACGGTTGCTTATCCTGTGTTTCATTGATTTGATATTGTTGCTCATAGGCTTCGATTTGTTTTTCCGTGCACAGTCCTAACAACATTTGTATTTGTTGCGATTCAGAAATCTTTATCCCTTGCTCCTTCTGTTCTCGCGCGGTCTGTCTGGAAACAAAGCGACGAAAAGCCACAACAACCCAGCGTTTCAATCCCGCATGTCCCTGGTAACCTGCAATCGCCGGTAGACCATTGGATGGTTTCTTTTCAAGCAGGTGAGTCAAATAGAAATCCTGCCAGAGGTCCTGGCCGCAAGGAATAAATTCAGCCAGTGTGGAATAAGTTTTCTGAAAGTATTGATGCGCCACTGCTTCACCCTCGATGATTGCATCGACCAGCAGGGTATCCTCTAATGGATTTCCTCCCAGTTCTCCCTGCCCCTGATAACCTGTCCCCTGCTCCAGCGATCCAGCTACCTGAAACAGATCAATATTTGCCACTTGTCTTTTCTTCAAATTCTGGGCATCTTCCCAATGATATTTCCAGACAGACCACAGTTTTCCGGCCCACTTTTGAAATGAAGGATTTGATATCCCCTGTTCCTGCGCAAGCCAGGGATTCTCAAAAAAACGGACAGAATATTCTTCGACCCAGTGACTCAACTGATCCAATATCCGTGCTTTCAGACCAGCGGGATTCTCGGTTCCCTCCAGCTTTGAAAACAGTTCAATTTCTGGTTCCAGAATTGAGTAAATCTCACTCACGTCGATTCTTTCACTTAAGAGCGGAGAATGCTCTTAAAATTGCGCCAATTCTTTAAAAACAACTTATCGAAACTCCATTCTAAGCAAACCGAACTGGTGTTTCATTGTTTAGTAACAGCTTGTTGTCATTTTTTCAATATTTCTGAACAGTTCCAGCGCAACTTTTGATGCTCACCCTTCTCTAACTTCACGAAGCGGGTCGTTCCAACGTTATCGACTCAACATCAGGCATATTCAGATCGAGGAGTATTAAAATGAAACCAGTTAAACAGGTATTCGGAACAAGTATGGTAGCATTACTGGTTCTAAGTGCAGCTTACTGGGGCAGCCCGGCTTTTCGCGCGGTTCTAGGAGGACAGGTTCGCAACTATACGGGCTGGACGGAGGACGCACGCAAAGCGGATCCGGTCGGATTTGTGAATCATATCGAAACAAAACTAAAACAGGACATCGGCAGATTTCAGCTGATCCGTCGAAATCTCCGGGGAGAACTCAATACACTTACCAAAAAAGAGAAGGAACAACGTGCCCTGCTGACGGACGCGGAAACCTATGCTGCCGAGTTCCGGAATGCATATCAAGAGGGACAATTTCCGGTTGAAGTACGAGCTGCCGCTTATAATGAGCAGGAGCTGGAGAATCAGGTCGGCATCACATTGGCTGAAATTGACGCCTATCAGCAGAACGTGCAGAAGTTGTCACAGGTTCGCCAGAATGCTGAGCTGAAAATTGAAGAACTGATTGTCTGCATCGACAAGTCCGAAGCACAACTGACAGCACTGTCCACACAACGTGAATTGCTGAAAGTTCGCGAATTAACGACCGATGGAGCCCGGTTACTGTCTCAGGTCGATCAGTTATTGCATCGGAACGAAGAAGTCATGACATCAAATCCTGTTCGGTCCGTTCGTGAGTTGCAGCTTTCGGGAAAGCGGTCACATAACAGTTCCAACCGCACCCGCGTGACGGCTTTCCTGACTCAATCCAGCAGAGAAAATGTTTCAGTCTCTTTCAATAAGCCACATTCATCTGTTCAATCAAAAGTTGAACAGGCTCCCCTCTTTCAGCAGTCTCCGGTAGGAAAATAACGCAAGTGACATCTGAATCTGATGTCTGAAATCGAGACAGGGCTTTTTTTGAAGAAGCCCTGTCTCATTACTATTTACAGGTAACGTTATTGAAATTACTTTCGGCAGATCGGAAATGGTTCCACGCTCGATCGACAGGAACAGATCCTCTGTTACTCCGGCAACGGCAGCACGGGGAAGCTTTCCCCCCGACCGGTAAATTCGATGAACTGTTCCTCCCCGAAGTAGAGCTTCGTCAGCAACGGAACCTTGTCCTGGGCGTAGCCGAACCAGTCCCGCACCTTCACCACTTTGTCACTCGCATTCACGGTCTGCCCCACCAGCGGACCTTCATTAACCGCCTTCATTCCCGCCAGCAATGTATAGGTCAACAGACCGTGTTTCAGCTGTGACGTTTCCTGGGCCTGTTGGGAGGCAGCAGAGGCTCCAATCACATAGTGTCCCTGTGCACGACTCAGGCGTACCAGCGCTCCCCGGAACGCAAACGGATCCCGGGCCGTCCGGTTGATCGCCAGGGCACCACCGGACTGACAGGTGTCGAAGATGATCACCCGCTTGAGCGAAGGGACCTCGGCCAGCATGTCGCCCAGTTCATCGTGCGGAAGTCCCTGGTTGCGGATATCCGTTTCCATATCGCCTTCACTGCGTTTGAATTCATGCGGAATAAAAAAGTACCGCTGCCCCAGGGTCACGCCGTGCCCCGCAATAAAGAT
>JAGQQP010000202.1 GCA_020426085.1 Planctomycetaceae bacterium
AAAGCTTCTTTTCTGACTTTCAGCCACCCCTGCTCTCTGAGAATCCGGTTGAGATGAACTGGTCTCGAAACATCGGTAATGGCGTATTCGGAGAGGACTACAATCTCTGCACCTGCTGCCTGTCCTGCTTCAATCAGTCGACCTGCTTCCTGATCGATTTCACGTATATCCCGGTCGATGGCAGGATCACTGACTCCCAGACGCTGCAGGTTGTAATCTAGATGAGGCAGATAAACTAAAGTGAGATTTGGTTTTTTCTCCTGAAACACCTTAATCGAAGAATCAACAATCCAGCGGGAACTGGTGATATCTGCGCCGGGTCCCCAGAAACGTAACAGTGGGAATACCCCCAGCTCCGATTGCAATTCATCTTTCAGACCTTCCGGCTGGCTATAGGAATCAAAGACTTTTCGGCCATCCGCGGGATAACTGGGCCTGGGAGTCACAGACCATTCCACCGGTGCGTACATGTTATACCACCAGAACATTTTCGCCGTAGTATAAGCAGGATCACGAAGTTTTGCGGTTTCAAAGATTTTTTCACCCTGGACAAGTCTGTTTGACTGTTTCCAGAACATGACCTCAGCAAGATCTCGGGCATACCAGCCGTTGGCCACGATCCCATGATCTCGTGGCATCAACCCAGTCAACAGAGTGGCTTGGGCAGAGCAGGTCACGGCTGGCAGTACCGTTCCCAGGGATCTGGAAAATCCCTGATTTGCCAGCTTCGTCAAATGTGGTGTGCGATCTCCCAGCATCTCCCTGGTGAGACCAACCACGTTGATTACCATCAGCGGTTTAGTCATGAATTTCTTTATTTACAGAAGGCATTTTCTACAAATCACTTACGACTAACATAGATCTGTAGTTTATTGAGACTCGACTCTAAAAGAAAGCGCAATACATGGGGAGGAGGGCTGCTTCAGATTTTCTGAAATTCGGAATAATAAATTCGGAATAGACAGTTAGAAATTACAAATTCAATCGTTCGAATCTCTATCAGACAGACAACGACACTGAACATATACATATGTACACAACTAGAGACCGTCCGGACTTGTTCAGTAATTGTCTTTTACATATACACTTGAATTAACGCCTGGAATTCTAGTTCAAAAAGGTTGTTTACAAGCGGTTTACAATTTTAGATCTTCTATGACTTTGACCTAATGATTCAGTGACTCAACTGATCGCTATGATTGTTTTTAAAGATATAAGCGTTTATCTGAGTAGATTTATATTGACTACTCACTTTGTCTATTTTAGCTTATTTAACAATAATCGGAGAATTAGGATTAATCCATTCTACGAAAAAATCTACTGCATCTGAATTTGTCATAATTAGACTTAAATTGGATAATATTTTTGGCCAATCAATAACATCTAGAATCAAATTCTCTTGATTCTTTTTTCAATTTGCTAGAGAGACTGAAACCATGGTTGTGGGCCGTCCATCCTTCGTGTCGTCATTTCGCAGATCTATCTCCCTGTTAAACTGCCTTCGCAGAGGCCAAAGAAAACGCCAAAGCCGAAATCAAATCAAAAACTATGTGAGCTCCTATTCCACTGCCGAACAGTTGGAAGACCGCACCCTGCTTGCGGGAGCTTCACTGGTAAATATCGAACCAAATATCGACCTCTCTCTCACAGATGGAGAAGTTTATCACGAAGCGCCGCAGGAACTGACCTTTGTATTTTCGCCAGGCCAGGAGATTGATCCCAATTCTCTGGGAGGTATTCAGATTGTCCGCAGTGGTTCAGATGGTACTTTTTCCGACGGCAATGAAGTCACGATCGACCCCGGCTATATCGGCATCGGAGACAATCCAAATGAAGTCATCGTCCGCTTTGCCTCTGCACTTCCAGACGATCACTACCAGATCACAATCTTCGGAACCGGTGCCGATCCCTTACTCAACCTGAATGGTGAAGCCTTCCGGGACTTTACCGATGATGGAATCCAGAACGGCGAAGATCAGATCATCAACTTCGAACTCGATCTGGGTGCAAAAGTCGTCGCCGTTGTCTCGCAGCCTGTTTTACGCGAGCAGGTTCTATCTGTAGATGAAACCGCTCTGCAGGACGGAGATACCTTCACCATCACAGTAGGCGGCGCTGTTGTTACATTTGAGATGGATTTGGATGGTAATGGTTTAAACGATACAAACAATCGTCAGGTAATCTATACAGCCGGTGATTCGGCTTCTGATATCGCAACAACAATTCTGGGAGTCTTTAATGGTTCTCTCCTGGCAACCGGTGGTTATGCGACGATATCACAAAGTGGTGCCGATCTGACGATCTCAGGTGATTCATTCACACCTGCCATCTCATTTTCACTCGTTGATCCCGACACTCCCGGACTCACCAGAGCAGATGGTGACCTGGTAGCCCGCGATGATCAGATCCTGGTCTACTTCAATGATGATGACTTGAATTCTGACCTGGCAAACGATCCCCGCTTTTACCAGATTATTGATACCTCTACGGATACACCACTGCTGACAACCGATTATACAGCCACTTACGATGCCTTATCAGATGTGACTGTTTTGAAATTGACTTCAACGTCTCTGAATGCCGGTACTCAGTATCGACTGCGTGTGGGTGTCTCTGATACCCCCAACACTGCAACAGACACTTATTCAACTCTTGGTTCTGATAGTAAAACGATTTCGATCCTGGCAGGCGGCGGAGCGACTTCTACCCCCGTCAGTGGCGTAACAACCATTGGTGATCTGAACCTGAATGACCCCTCGAGTCTCGTCGTTGATGGATCGGGGGATTATTATTTTGTGCATAATGATGCAGGTACGCGACGCATTCTCAAGGTAAATCACCAGACCGGTATCATTACAGTCATCGCCGGAAATGGTTCTACCGCTCCTGCCAACGGGATCCTTGCAAGTGATCTGCAACTATCACCATCAGGACCTCGTGATATGGTCCTGGATGCAAGTGGTAATCTGTATTTTACCGATGGTGTTCGCATCCTGAAAATTGATGCGATCTCACAACTGGTAACGGTAATCGCCGGGGGTGGATTCGATGATACTCCCGATACCGGTGATGTTCCCACGGACCTGATACTGGATACCCCCGCTCAGTTAGCCATTGATAGTGATGGAAATATTTATTTCCATGATGACGGTCTGCATTCACTGATGTTGATTGATGGCAATTCCGGATTACTCTTAGGCGCAGTCAGTACAGTTCTCGCAACCTCACCATTTTTAATTACTTTTGATATTACCGACCTGGAAGTCGATCCGTTAGGAAATTTATTTATACTCACACCGGGTGTACCTATTGCATCCATTGATCCGGGTATCTACTTCATCAACACGCAGGCAGGCACTACGGAATATACGCCAGCCAATCAGCCACCGGACCTCTCTACTTCACCGGTATTGCTCGCTGGTGGAGGAAGCACTGCCCTGGCAAATGGAGTTCTGGCAACGGATCTCGACCTGTCCTCGGTCACTGATATGAGCTTCGATGCCAATGGCTTTCTCTATTATTCTGACTCAGATGGTTACATCGTCAAATTTGATCCCTATGCTGATCCAGCAGAACGGACAGTTGAAATTGTTGCCGGTGATGGAGTAGCAGAAGCTGTTGTCGATGGTGAGCCTGCAGACACGGCATCTTTGAATTCTCCCACCAGTCTGGCAATTGGAACGGGTAACACCCCCTACTTATTTGACAACGGACACAATCTGCTGTTGCGTGTTGAGAACTTACCCGACCAGAATTCCTCTTTTAATACAGCCACCGATCTGACAGACGTCGCTCACCAGTGGAATGCTGGTACTGAAGAATTTGTCATCACCTCTGAAATTCAGCCACAGGGTATCGGTTTACCTCCACTGCCAGGTGGAAACGACGAACCCGGTCATCGTGAGTTACCAGCAACACTGGATGCACATATCGGAAGTGTTGGAACAAACCCTGTGACAGCAGGTTCTGTTTCAGTCGTTTACTACAACTTCCGCGACGCGTATGGCACCGATGTCCAAGGCAATCAACTGCATAATGCCATCACAGAAGAGCAAAAACAGCGCACTCGCGAGATCTTTGAAATCTATGCCTATTACCTGGGTGTTGAATTCGTAGAATCCGCAAATCAGGGTATTACTGTCGTCACAGGTGACCTGCGCGTTGCAGACGCAGGACTGCCCGTTGGTCCTGGAGGAGTAGGTGGTGTTTCGACTGGTCCAATGGTCATCATGGACTCCTCCGACTTTACGAATCCATCAGATGACGTTTATGGTGGCTCCTGGATGGGTGTTGCCTTCCATGAAATCGGGCACTCACTTGGACTGGGTCATGCTCTGGACATTCCTTCCGTGATGGGTGATCCCCTGCCTCAAGCTGGAGGTCAGACTGTCTTCCCAGGCGATTATGACATCACACATCTGCTCAGGCTTTATCGGACTGACGCCAACGATATCGATTTATATGAATTTAACCTGGCAGTATCAGGCACGTTTCGTGCAGAAGTCTTTGCCGAGAGACTTACGAACTCCAGCCTCCTTAACAGCGTACTCACGTTATTTGATGAAAACCATAACGTCATCGCTCGCAACGATGACTACTTCAGCAATGATTCCTTTCTGGAACTGAATTTAGCCGCAGGGACCTACTTCATCGGCGTGACCAGCACCGGCAATGATAATTACAATCCGGAAATTGAAAACTCAGGCGATAATGGTTCTACAGATGGTCAATATGAGTTGAGACTCAACTTCTCTGCTGACCCGGTCATTGACCTTACAACGCCATCTAACTCCGAAATCCTGCTGGACACTGATGGAACTGGAACGGCATTTGATGGAGATTCCGATGGAATTCCAGGTGGTGCCTATGATTTCTTTTTTGTCGCGAGTGATGCTTCCAATACGATCTATGTCGACAAGACCAACCCCGCGGTCGGTGATGGCACACTGGGCAATGCTTATTCTACAATTGCAGAAGCGTTGAATAACGTTACTGCTTCAACAGAAGTCATCCGCATTCTGGGTAATGGCGGTACCGATGGAGATCTCAGAACGACCGATGACAGTAACAATTACCTGATTGGCTATGACGATGACTTCAACGTCCTGGCAGACGGGGAATCCATAATTGTTCCGCAAGGCGTGACTGTGGTCATCGATCAGGGTGCCGTCATCAAGCTGCAGAATACTGTAATCGACGTCGGCAGTTCTTCAACACTCGAAGATCGTAGCAACGCCGCCCTGCAGATTCTGGGAACTCCCGATGCGCAGGTGGTCCTGACCGCATACGGAAATGACGCTGTCGGTGGAGACGATGATGGTCCTTCAGACGGGGCCAATCCCGGTGACTGGGGTGGTATCATCTTCCGTGCTGACTCCGACTATGAAGATGATTCCGTGTTCCTGAACTACATCGCGAATGCCGATATCAGCTATGGTGGTGGCCAGGTTTATGTAGACTCTGTACTACAGACGATTGCCCCCATTCATATTGACGAAGCCCGTCCCACACTGGCATATAATAGAATTACTTATAGCGCGAATGCCGCTATTTCAGCAGATCCCAACAGCTTTGATGTAACTTTGATGAAGGGGGGCGATTTCAACCACGATCAGACGCTGAAGCGAATCGGACCCGACATCTACGGAAACACGATCGTCGACAACTCACTCAACGGTTTGTTCATCCGCACTGAAACACTGTTTGGTCAGGACATTGACAAGGTCAATGTCACTGCACGCTTTGACGATACCGATATCGTTCACATCATCACAGAAAATCTGTTCATCGAAGCCGGAACAGGTGGCCCTGTCGCCACAGGAACGGGCCTGCAGGCACGCTATAGTGGAAGTGTCGTCTTTGATGCTGGTATGGTCGTGAAGCTCGGCGGTTCCCGGATTCAGACGGGGCGAGGTAATGCTGGTATTATTGCTGAGGGGACTGAAGAAGCACCTGTGATCTTCACTTCACTGTTCGATGATCGATACGGAGCTGGTGGAACTTTTGATACAACCAACAACGATAGTCAGGGCGCTAATGAAAGAGGTGCACTGTCGGGTGACTGGGGTGGTATTATCCTCAACCAGACTTCTCATGGTTCAATTGACAATGCCATTATAGCCTTTGGAGGTGGTACCGTTCCCCTTGAAGGGTTCTCAGATTCATTCAACGCCATCGAAGTCCATCAGGCTGATCTGCGCGTTTCCAACACATTATTCGAAAGCAATGCCGGAGTCGCTTCTTCTACTGACCGCAACAGTCTCGGTAGAAATGAAGCAACCACGATTTTCGTGCGTGGCGCACAACCCATCATTGTGAATAACCGTTTTGTCAACAATGGTGGCAGCGTGGTCGACATCAATGCCAATTCACTTAAGTCAGATATCCTGGACGATTATGGGCGTTCAACGGGCCTTAACGATGCCTTTGACTATCTGGATGGCAATGCGGGACCATTAGTTCGACTGAATCGATTTGAAAATAATGGCACCAATGGAATGGTTGTTCGTGGAGAACTCCTGACCGTCGAATCGGTCTGGGATGATACTGACATTGACCATCTCTTGTATGACACAATCACGGTTGACAATTTCCACACTTATGGTGGTTTACGTTTACAGAGTTCAACAGACGCCAGTCTGGTTGTAAAATTAGGCTCTGGTGCCGGATTTACAGCAACCGGACACGGGCTGGATATCAACGATCGTATTGGCGGCATCGTACAGATTCTGGGTGACCCGCAGAACCCGGTCGTTTTGACATCGATCTACGATGACACGATAGGATCTGGAATTGGCCTGGATGGTTACAGTGTGACAGAAACTGTCACCGGTGTTTCCACAGCTCCTGCAGCCGGAGACTGGACCGGCCTGCAGTTTCTTGAAATGAGCAATGATCGCAACGTCGCCATCCACAACGAAAATGAACTGGCGGTTCTTGATGGTAACGGGGACGTCAATGGCATTATTCGTAAAGCACAGTTCCTCGGAGAGCTGGCCCCAGATGAAAAAAGTGGTGATGAAAACCGACGACTTGGTTTCGAAGTCCATGGCTCTATCGCCAGCAATAACTCAGGTGATGTAGATATTTACAGTTTCAATGCCGAAGCGGGTACTCAAGTCTGGATCGACATCGATCGCACAGGTCTGGCTCTGGATACCGTGATTGAACTGCTGGACCCACTGGGCCGTGTTATTGCAGTCGCCAATAATAACACCGATGCTGCTCCCGGAACGGCTCCCTCTGCGTCAACGGTCACACCA
>JAGQQP010000203.1 GCA_020426085.1 Planctomycetaceae bacterium
GTTTCTTGACAGTACAATATTATTTAAGAGGAAGAGTGATTTCCCGCTTCTCGGGTCGCCCATAGAAAAAGCCCTGCAGCAGATCAAAACCAATTTCACGACAGAGGTTGCCGTCCTGCTCATTGTCAATTCCCTCAGCGATCGTCTGGATCTGATTTTCACGACAGAACTGGACCAGTGTTTCCACAATCGAGAGCTGGCGGCTGCTGCCTGTTGCCAGACCGTCTACCATGGCCCGATCAAATTTGACGTAATCAGGAGGAACTTCTATCAGTTCCCGTAAGCGAGACTGCCCGGCTCCAAAATCGTCATAAGCCAGTTTGATATTCCGATCATGCAGGTTCTGTTTGAATTCACGAATTCTCTGCAGGTCTGGCACCGCTGCTTCATGTATTTCCACAACAAGTTGCCAGGTTCCCAGCAACTGATTGATCTCGCCTAAAGATTCAATGAGTTCGTTATCCAGTAATTCATGGTGATGAGTATTGACGAAAATATGACTCTGAGCAGGAAACGGGGCTAATTCCTCGGCCGTTTTGACACGCGATCCATCACTGAGATTTGTTTCCAGTCCCAGTTGAGTCGCAGTCTGAAACAGTTGATAAGGTGACTGCAGTCCGGGAATGTCACAGCGGATGAGTGCTTCGACACCATGCCGGCTCAAGTCCTTTGTACTGACGATGGGCTGATAAGCCATCCAGAATTGTTTCTGATTCAAGACCTGATGCATCTGTGTAATCATCCAGCGGGACTCCATCCCGTCGACTTCGCAAGTGTGGTAATCAGGCTCCTGCTGCTCCTCCATACGGCCCAGCTGAAATTCCAGTGATGCAAACTGCAGCAGGTCGCCTTCACCAACGGGCGTTGGTTCTGTAACACGACGCCCATTCACATAAGTACCATTGGTACTGCCTAGATCCTTTAAAATGACGACCTGGCCAATGGCAATGATTTCCGCATGAAACTTGGAAATATCATTGGCGATCAATATCAGATCCGCTTCCGGGCTGCGGCCCAGTTTAAAGGTTTCACTGCGTAGAATCGTTCGGGTCGCATTGGATTCGTGAGAACAGCAGCCTTGCAGAAACCAGCAGGTTTCACGAGACGGGCCGTGTTCATTTTCTGTGGTTGAATGATGTTGATTGAGATTTAGCATGAGATTGATCCTGCGAATTGCTGTGGTTGAGCGCAATTCGTATTAGAAACCTTCTGAGTAATATTATTGAATTTCAATTGACTGCCTGGTATGCCGGTAAGAACTGGTGTTTTCAACAGCAGTTAAATCCGCTTCGTTTAATGCGAGAATAAGATCGTTGTCTGTCTGGTATTCATCTGACAGGAGCAGGGTGTGAGCGGCAGCACGTTGCAGCAGGATTCCAGTAGCAGTGACAGCTCTTCCGAAATAATCCATTTTGCCATTCATGGTTTTCGCAAGGGCATTTCCCCGGTGTAGAGCCAGCCCCAGCGGTAAAGCGTCTGTTGCGTTCGCAGATCGATCAAGCAGCTTGGCGGCCAGCTGAATGGCTTGAGTGGAGTCTCTGAAGATGATCAGTGTCCGGTCTTCCTGTGCTTTGGCAATTTCACCACCATGCAGTTCTGCCAGTTGACAGAGGTATTTCATTTCAGATTCGATTTGATGCAGCGCTGTGACATCTCCGGAGACTGAGAACAGTTCTTCTATCCCGTCGATCTGAACTCCCAGAATTGTAAACGTTGAGAAATCCATCAGTTGCTGACTGGAGAGTACCTGTTCTGGAAACAGTTCGCGGAACAGTTCAATACGACTGGCATCAGCGGCAGTCAGTACATCATTTTTTCGAATGCTGCGTTCCAGTCGAAGCAGAATCGGAATTTCATATTCATTTTTCAGAATCAACCGCTGCCTTCCCGGGCTCAACGGGGTCATGGACTGATCATGACCTGCAGCTGAAAGATTCAGTTTCAGTGTGTTTTGTTTTGACTCAGAACTGATGCCGACCGGGATCGTATAAGGGACCTGAGGACCTCGGATCGTGTAGCTGCCGGGATCGAGTTCCAGGTCCAGTTCCAGCATCTCACCAGGCTGCAGCTTCAGTTGTGATACGACATGCGGTGCATGTTCCGGTCCGCCGATACAATAGGTGTTGAGATCGGATTTTCTGATTTCCGGATGAACTTGAAAGATCAGTTCAATCGCGTTCTGGAAATCGACTTCGAAGTCAAGATCACAGGCTTCGCAGTATTCATGTTTTTTGATGTCATCCAGGGTATCACGCACGGTCGTCGAAATACGACAAGCCGGGCAGAGGATGTCCCAGTGCAGTTGCAGAATTCCCTGAGTGCAGGCATGCAGACAGGTTTCAGTAAGTTGTTCTCGCTGACAGTCGACTGCATCAGCCAGAGCGAATGGCCGGATGCGGGCGATCTCCTGGGCGGCTGCAGTATTGATAAACTTTTCCAGTGCAGTGGTGCAGGACTGGTCTGCACCGCGTTGCTGGATCTGGCTGATGCGCTCGCTCAGGCGTGACTGAATTCGCTTTTTGACGGGGGGCGATGCCTCAAACGGGTCTAATTGCGCTTGCCGATAATTCTGTTTTGAAATGATCTGGTCGATACGTGGATAGATCTCATTTAGTTTCTTGCGCCCGTTCACATTGACTTCCAGGTAAGCCAGCAGGCGGCCAAGAATTCCGCGTGGTGCTATTTTTACCTGGTGGACGAGGTGTGTTCCACCCTGCGGTAAGGGATGCAGCTGGACAACACTGGAAAACCATTGGAAGGGGCCGGTCGTGAATTCGCGAACAACACCCAGTCGCTTACCTTCGATCCATTCAAACGGGTGTTCCCGCCATTCCAGTCTGGCCCAGCCCAGTCGAAAGGAGCCGGTTTTGGATATCGCACCATGTTCATCGCGGCCGGTTGTATATTCAACGGGAGGGAGCCCGATTGCGTGATTAATACGTTCTGTATTGGAAACAAATGGCCAGAGATCTTCTGGAGAGCAGGATAAATCCCACTCCCAGCTGGCTTCCATGACTCTGGTATCGCTGACAGGAGTCAGCGGATGCTGTGGCGCAGGTGTTAATTCACCTGCCAGGATTCGTCCAATTTCATCACGCAGGTGTTCTCCATCTGCGAATCGTGCTTCCGGGCATTTCTGTAGACAGCGTTCCACAAGTGCAGCTACCGCGTCGCTGACTTCGGGGTTGAGCTTTTTCAGATTGGGAGGCTGATCGAAACAATGCATGGTGATCAGCTTCATGGAATCCTGAGCGAGGAAAGGGGGGCGACCTGCAAGAAGTTCAAACAGAGTAATCCCCAGCGAATAAATATCTGTTGCCGGTTGGATGGGAGCGGTATCCATACACTGCTCGGGTGCAAGATAGTAAGGGGTTCCCAGCATTGCTCCGGTTTTAGTCAGCGCCAGAGACTCACTTTGGTCCATCTGCCGCGCCAGACCGAAATCGGTAAGTTTGACGACAGGGTGCTGACCGTTAGAAATCATTGCATTCAGAGTGTCTGTAGCAGAATTTGAGGTGTTTGTGAAATCTCCCAACAACACGTTCGCGGGTTTGATATCCCGATGGACGATTCCTTTTCGATGTGCAAAACTAAGTGCATCTGCGACATCATAGACGATTCTCAGTGCCGCTTTTTCAGACAGTCTCTTCTGGGTATTGAGAAGCTCCTTCAGGTCGATGCCGGGCACGTACTCCATTGCCAGATACAGCTTCTGCTGATATTCACCCGCTTCGAGTAAATTGGTGACGTGGGGATGATTGATCTCAGCCAGCAGCCGCAACTCTTTCTGAAAACGTTCTACCAGATGAGGATTCGAGTCCACCGACTCCTGGTGGACTTTGATGGCAATTTCCGAATGATCGGCTGGGTTAATGGCCAGGTAAACGTTTGCCATGCCTCCACTGCCCAGCTTACGAATCACAGGGTACGCACCAATCATAGCAGGACTGGAATCTCCTCTTTGAATTGGCGGAGATTTTACTATGGGGGCTGAAACCTGTGTCTGATCAGCGGGCTCAGGGAGTGAATGATTCTTCTGGTTCCCTGATTCCTCTGCCGAGGGTGTCTGCATTGCATTGATTCCACAAAGCGATTTACATGGAGTTTAAGTAAATAAAACTTAGGTCGGGGAACGGCAGGAGCAAGCAGGTTCTTTGTTTACGAGAGGAATATCACGCAATTATTTCAACTATTACGCTGGATGAGTCAAGCCGGAGAATTGATATTATCGATCCAGATCCACGGCAAATGAGGTGTTATTAGCAACAGGAAGTACAGGTGAGTACTGCTGTTTACGCCAGCCATAGGCATTACCACCCGGATAAATGGCAAATCCCAAATAAGCGTCAACTGTTCCTGTGTCCGAAGGCATAATGAAATTGGCCTGCCCGAACAGAGCGACGTGTTTATTCAGGGGGACATGAAAGTCAGAGCCGAATGCGATCTGCACGCTCGTGTCAGAAGCATCCCCCAGTGCCGCATTCACCTGACCATGACCTTCAGCAGCTCCCAGCCAGAATGTCGTTTCTGCTGCGTGATCCCAGGTCTGTCGATAATAGAAGGCACCTTGTGCCAGGGGATCGAGGGTCACAGGAATGCCTGCCCAGTCAGCATTGGCACCAGAAGTGGGGAACATGAAAAACGCGCCGATTTCCTGAGTTTCATTCAATGAGTATCCGCCCTGCATTCGAAGCTGACTTAGAGAGACCTTCGAGTAATCCTGCTGATAGAGATAGTCAAAGACGACTGCCCAGCTGATGCGTTCGTGTCTCTGGAAAAAACCCAATGTGGTAAAACTTTGTGTGCGTGAGCTGGCTCCATCGATTTGTGAAGTCACACGGACGGCGTGGTCCGTCAGGTTGACGGCTGTGCCAATCTGAAATCCAAGAGTCGAGTCTTCGAATAACTGAAATCCATAATTGGCATGCAGTCGGGAACCGAAATGGGCGTTGACGCCAAAATCCTGCGGCTGCTTGGAGCCTTCCAGGCCTAGAAATAATTCCAGCTGTTTCGTTTGCTCTGATTCCAGTGAGATCACACACGCAGGTTCTTCATCATGATACGAGACAGGATCCAGGTCGATTTGATCAAACGCGGATGGGGAGAGATGGTTTTCTACTTCTGCCAGTTGAGGATGATTGCGGTACAGGTTATGTGAATCGAAATTGAGCTGGTCTGCTGAATCAGAATTCAGTTCAAGCCCCTGATCTGTGAACTGATAATGTTCCACCAGTTCAGTTTCGCTGGTGAATTGTTCTGCTGATTCTGCGATGTTCTTTTCCCATAAGCAGAGGGTGAACATGATAAGAAAAAACTGACAGCAACTCTTAGCACGATTGAAAAACATTTCCGTATTGTCCAGACCTGATGTGGGTTTTGATTGACTGGCGCCTCTCAGTCTTTATCGACTTGAACAATCCTGCTGCAAAGTATTTTTTATAAGGTTTTCCTGATTCACGGGAGTCTCTTTCCCGTTCCCAAAAATACCAGCCTGGATCTGCGCGCATGTCAGCACGAATGATTTAAAACGGTCGAAATCAGTACACAGTTCCTGTCTGCCTGGAATTAATTTACACCTTCATTTTTCTTTAAAATCAGAGCAGGTGAATTCAGATAAATAGATCGAAATGAACGCTTATAGATTAGAAAACTCACTATTTCGGAGTTCGACAGCCTGCGCAATCTGCCCTCAATAGTGAAAATTAAATTCATTAATCTTGATCATTCCAGGCGGAAAGCCTGCTCGCTCTTGGAAAAAACCACCGTTACAATCGATTCACTTTCGCGTAAATCATCAGTAATGGAATCGGGCTGGCATGACGATGCGACGACGTGATTTTTTAACATCATCCCTGACAACGGTATCCCTGACAACGGCTTTGTCAGGTTTACTGGTTCCATCGCGTTTGTCTGCGAAGGGGGAGTCAATTGGTGAGAATCGTCGTCTGCTGAAACCCGTGCATGATCAGATCGTCTGCCCCTGGCAACCCGAGCACCCCCGTCACGATCACCAGTTAATCTTTCCTCTGGATGACCGAAGTCTGCTGTTGGTCTGGTCGGAGTATTACAGTCAGTCTGATATGCCTGCAACCAGAAAAGGCTTTTCCGGGATTGGCGATCATGTTTCCTGCCGGATTTCTTCGATGATCTCAACCGACCAGGGGCGCAACTGGGGAAAACGTCAGGTAATGCAGCCCAATCACTGGAAGCAGAACGTCAAACATCCGAACCTGATTCGCCTGTCCGCACAGGAAATTCTGTTTTCCTATGTAGGCTGGGATGATGACAGTCAACGAAATGTCTATCTGCGACGGTCTGTTGATAATGGAAAAACCTGGGGCGATCAGAAGCAGATTTCCGAACCGGGCTGGTACTGCTGCAATGCCGATCATGCGCTGCAACTGAGTTCTGGTCGCGTACTGATTCCCGCTCATGGACCTTATGCCAGACGATATGTGGGAGGAACTTCTTACAAAGGGGGAGACCTGCATTCATTTGTGTTTTATTCGGACGATGGTTTTCGAACGTGGAAACGAAGTGCAAACAGCATGACCGCGCCGGGGCGAGGCTGCCACGAGCCAGCGATCGTGGAATTAAAAGACGGACAACTGCTCTGTCTGCTGAGAAACAACAACCAACGCATTTACCAGAGTATTTCTGAGGATGGTGGTGAGCACTGGTCTCGGCCGGAACCGACGAATTTGCCTGCTCCTGAATCACCGGCGATTGTGAAACGAATTCCATCGACGGGCGATCTGCTGTTATTGTGGAATAATGTGGCTTCTCGCACGAACTGGCCACGAACACCTTTGACGGCTGCGATTTCTCAGGATGAAGGCAAAACCTGGGGAAATTTCAAAGACATCGATGCGCGTCCGGATTTTGATGCGGCTTATCCTTCTCTCACTTTTTTCAAAGACGAGGCATTAATTTCCTACTACTCACGCTCCACACACTGGAAACGGGACTCCGAAATTACGCTACGAGTGTATGAGATCAAGCAGTTTTATGGCTGATGATTTCGATTTAGCAAGTTCGGCCTCGCAGGCATTTCATCCGGATAATTTGTGTGCTTTGTGCTGAAATATCTTCCAAACGTCTCGAAACTGTATAGCTGTCATGAAGAAAAAAGGCATCATATTAGTTTTATTAGCAAAAGCCCCCAAATTGTTAAAATTGTGATAGAAGTCCCATTTTTTGGTGGAAATTCTTCCATAGATTGGTTAATCCTATTAACTTAACTGAAAATAGGTTGAATGC
>JAGQQP010000204.1 GCA_020426085.1 Planctomycetaceae bacterium
GCTTACCCTGGATGAACGTGAGCAGGTAATCCTGCGGCGTCGGTTTGGTCTGGAAAAATCAGACACGCCGGAAAAATTTCGAGAGATCGCAGAAGACCTGGGCGTGAGTACTGAGCGGGTTCGACAGTTGACGATTCGCTCACTGCAGCGAATGCGGGAAGCGATTGAGGAACAAAAGCTGGAAATACCGGATATTCCGGAAATCATTTGAGTTCCCTGTAAAGAAATCCTGCAGCATAATTGGTATCGCGCGCCCGCTGTGATATAAGAAACACAGGCGACAGGTGCCTTGTTCTTACGTTTCCCTTTTCACTATAGTTGAAAACATGAGTTCCGATTCCCAGACCCCGTCCAATGAACCACCAGCCGATGATGAGGATCATCTGATCCGTTTGCAGAAGTTTCTGGCTGCCACTGGTCTGGGATCCCGCCGTCACTGCGAAGAATATATCGAAACCGGTCGTGTGAGCATTGATGGCGAGGTCGTCACAGAGCTGGGAGCGAAGATCGATCCGGAGACACAGGTCATCGAGGTTGATGGCGAACGCGTACGCCTTCAGCCTCGTCGGTATTATCTGTTGAATAAACCCTCCGGGTTCCTCTGCACCAATAATGATCCTGCCGGCAGGAGACGGGTGGTCGATCTGTTTCCCAGCGATGGTCAGCGACTCTTTACTGTGGGGCGTCTGGATGAAAACAGTGAAGGGTTGATTCTGGTCACCAATGATGGCGAACTGGCTCAGAGGCTGGCGCATCCCCGGTATCGTGTCGCCCGTACCTATCATGTGCAGGTCGTGGGCAACCCGCCACGCGAAAAACTGGACGAACTTCGGAAAGGAGTTCGGTTCAAGGAAGGCGTGTTTCGGGTTTCCGGTCTCAAGTATCTCAAAAAACAGGGTAAGAGCGCATTTCTGGAATTAACGCTGCATGAAGGGCAGAATCGTGAAATTCGTCGCATGATGGCGCGGATTGGTCACAAGGTGATTCAACTGGTGCGGATTCGCTTTGGCCCATTGAATCTGGGAAAACTAAAAACAGGAGAATCCCGACGATTAACTGATGTCGAGTTGAAAAAATTACGGCAACTGTTGAATGAGAAGCATTCCCCGGATATCCGCCATCGCAAGGGGAAGAAAAATGCTGCCCCTGCCAAAGCTCGGGGATCTCGAAAAGCGGTCAACAAGCCCTCGGGTGAACGGTGGGCAGCCGCGGGTAAAAATGTTTCTGAGAGTAAAACAAGCGGAAAAAAAGCGGGGGGCAAGCGTTCTGGCACCACAGGACGAAAAGCCGGCACAGGCTCTGCAAAACCGAAAACAACAGGACGTAGAATCATCGGCGATGTTTCGGAAAACCGGACACGTCAAGGAAAACGAAAATGACAGAGTCCTCACAATTCAGTCATTGTGCAACTCCCCAGTATCTTTCTGCCCATGTGGTCGAGCAGGAACGCATGGCGCGTGACACGTATCGATTACGTCTTGAGTGTCCCGAAGTGGCTCAGGTGATTTTGCCGGGCCAGTTTTTCATGGTACGTGAACCGGGAGTGAATGATCCTCTGCTGGGACGGCCTTTCGCGTTGTATGATACCTGTCTGGATGGAAGTGGCACGCCGACCGGATTCGATTTTGGTTACGTTGTCGTAGGAAAACTGACGTCCCGGATGACTCATTGGCAACCAGGAGATGAAGTTGAAATCTGGGGACCTCTGGGAAATGGGTTTCCGCACCCTGGCAATGGTTCACTGGCCATGGTCGCGGGAGGGATCGGACAGACACCTTTTCTGGCTACGGCGCGAGAAGCGTTAGGTTTGCGGAAATATGGTCGTCCCGAACGAACTCTGCCTGCGCTGCCGGAGCGGGTGAGTCTGTTGTATGGTGCACGGTCCAAAGAGTATCTGGCAGGTCTGGATGACTTTCAACTGGAGGGACTGGACGTCGAAGTGGCGACCGACGATGGTTCCTACGGACATCAGGGCTTTGTCACCGAGCTGTTACAGCAGCGAATCGAGAGTGAGACACCACCGACAACGATTTTCTGTTGTGGTCCGGAACCGATGATGGAAGCGGTCAGTAAGATTGCTGCACAGGCAGGAATTTCCTGCTGGCTCTCTCTGGAGACTCCCATGGCATGTGGCTTTGGTGCCTGTTTCAGCTGCGTAGCGAAAGTCCGTATCAGCGATGATGAATGGGATTATCGGAGAACGTGCGTAGAAGGTCCGGTTTTCAATGCGGAATCGCTGATATTTTAATCCCGTATCCTGTGAATGTGTGAGTTTTCCGGTTTTGAGTCTGCTACTGCAGCCAGTTTGGGGGATTCAGTAAACCGGGATGTCACTGCAGGGCATAACTTCCTGTAAAAACAGCGGTTGCAGCGAGCTCATATTGACAGTTTTCATGAAATCACTTTATAGTCCTGTCAGCAGACAGGCCCGATAATGAGCGTGAAACACGAAAAGCACAATCTGATTGACGCGGATTCTTTTGCTGAATTGACGCAAAAACAGACTGGGTCCGGTTCCAGCAGATATATGGAACAACGGTCAGAAGGCTCTTTACGGCAGCAGCCGTTTCCCTCTGGTTTTAAAGCGCTGTTTATCAGTAGAGTTCGACCGGTGTGGGTGGGCCTGGCATTGCGTCTGGATGCAATGGGCTGCAGTGAACCACGATTTGAGTGGGTTTCCACAGCTGAGGAAGCATTAACTCAACTGCGAAACGACAGCTACGACTGTCTGCTGATCGAGATCGATTCTGCAACCCCGAAGCCTCGCCTGGAACTTTTAAACGCGATTCGAATCAGCGGTTGCCATGAGCCTGTCGTACTGCTGATGTCTGCCCCTGATGATCAGGTACTTCTGTCTGCCTGTGAGAATCAGGCAGAACTACTCGTTTCTGCTGCGATGTGGGAGTCTCCTGCATTGTTAAGTGTCGTGCATCGTGCTTTATCCATTCAGCAGATCAGAGAAGAAAACCATCAATTGCAGGTGGAAAAGCATCGACGTCTGATTCGAGAACGGGATGAAGCGGAACGTTTATTGAATCAGCAGAGATCAATGGTGGAAGAATTACAGGCGCTGGTGAATCCAGAGGCATTCAGTCATCAGCAGTCTGAATCAGAACAGGGGGGTACAGTGAATCTCCGCGAATCTGATTCAAGGATAGAATTTCCACAGATTCCGTTTGAAGTGCGGAATTATTATCACGAATTATTGCGGACCTACGTGATCATGGGGGCAGGGAATCTGAAAGATGAAATCCTGCAGATCACGGAATTACTGGCGGCTGCTGACTTAACTCCGCCTCAGGTGCTTGAATTTCATCTGCAGTGTGTTGAATTGATTGTAAAAGGGCTGGGAAATCGCAGTACACGGCATGTAATGAGTCGGGCTGATCTACTGGCGCTGGAAATGATGGTTCATCTGGGCGAATGTTATCAGAAAAAACAGAGCAGTTAGCTTCTCTCCTGAGTTACTTCCCCTGTTTTGCATTATGAAATCGAATTTAACTGAGCAAAGTCTGAGTGGATTCTGTATATTCAGTTTTTGTTTAAACGTCTGTCCATAAATGGCTTAGGGTAGCGGGTTCTTATTTGTGGGACGCCGTCAAAAAGTACTATAAATCATTTCTTCAACAACGTATAATAGATCAAAATTATCTGTGCGATGTGGTCAGTGAATTCCATTCTTTCTCCATGAAACGCAGATCCTGATCATGATTCGAGTGTCATGGGAGACAGAAGTATCAGGGTTGGTCGTTTCAAAGTGTGAGAGTGACTTGCCAGTTCTGATCCGCAGTTTGCATTCACAATAATTGATCATGTCTGGGACATTGAGGATGGGTTCTAAACAACATGCTGGAGCGAAAACTCAGGCTTTCGCTAAATTGATACCCGGAGAATTCAAAAAAGAGGCAGGTAAGTTCTGCCCGCATGCCGGTGTTGTCTCGCGCGGTTCCGGGATGTTCCAGGAACAGGGACGTGTTCTACTGCTGAGTCGGCTGAGAATGGCCTCTCTGCTGTTGGCACTGGCTTCTCTGGCGTTTCTGATACGTGGCTTATGGCTGGGTGAGTTTGATGACTCCCATGGTCAGGAAATGCTGATTCTGGATTCGATCCTGACGGGGATTCTGTTTGCCGTGTCAGGTATCCTCTGGTTTAAGCCTTCACTGTGTCTGTGGCGTTTGAGGATCTGCGAGGCAATCACATTCGGCGCGCCTGCTGCTTTTTTTATCTGGTGGCATTTCTGTGAACTGTGCTCCTGTGATCCCGTTCTGCTGGGCAAAGTGGCATTTGCATTTCCGCTGCGCACCGTATTCCCCTGGATGATCCTGATCTATACATACGGTTTTTTCATTCCCAACTCCCTGCGAGGGGTGATCTCGGTCGTGAGCCTGATGGTGATCAGCCCGATTGCCGGAGCGGTGATGACCGGAATGCAGGTGCCCCAGGTTTCGGAAGTGCTCTACTCAGGTGGCTTGTCCGAGATGATCATTCTGCTGTTGATCGCCGCCAGTACTGCCGTCTATGGTTCTCATCGCGTGGGCAGTTTGCGGCGCGAAGCATTCGATGCGAAAAGCATCGGCATGTACACACTGCGCAAGCAGGTCGGCAGCGGAGGGATGGGGGAAGTCTATCTCGCTGAACATCGTCTGCTCAAAAGACCGTGTGCGATAAAATTGATTCGACGGGACAAAGTGGATGATGAAAATGTCCTGCTGCGGTTCGAAAGCGAAGTGCAGGCAACTGCGGGGTTGACGCATCCTAATACGATTGAAATCTATGATTACGGTCACACGGAAGAGGGAACCTTCTACTATGTGATGGAGTTTCTGCCTGGCTTGAATCTACAGGAAATTGTAGAACGATTTGGTGTTTTGCCTCCGGAGCGGGTGGTTTATCTGTTGAAACAGGTCTGTTCAGCGCTGGCAGAAGCACATCATAAAGGTTTGATTCATCGTGATATCAAACCGGGTAATATCTTTTCAGCCGAGCGTGGCGGTCTGTACGATGTAGCCAAACTGCTCGATTTTGGACTGGTCAAGGATAATCGTTCGAATGTCGATTCACTGAACCTGACTCAAGAGGGGGCTGTGGTAGGATCACCCCTCTATACGAGTCCCGAAGCAGTGACCGGCGATGGAACCCCCGATCCGCGGTCCGATATCTATTCTCTGGGAGCGAGTGCCTACTACTTATTGACGGGCAAACCTGTTTTCGATGGCGAAAATGCACTGAAGGTCATGTTTGCTCATGCGAGCCAGACGGTCATTACTCCCTCTTCGATCAATCCACGTATCTCGGAAGAACTGGAAGCGATCATCATGAAGTGTCTGGAGAAGAAGCCGGAAGATCGTTACCAGCGGGCAGAAGAACTGAGTGCCGCACTCAAATTGCTGCAGGTTGAAGAATGGACACAGGAGCAGGCAATCGCCTGGTGGTCTGAAGCAGAACAGGTTGTGCAGTCGGAACCCGATGCCGAGTATGTATCAGATTACATGAAGGCGACAACCATTCTGCCTGTGAATGCCTGAGCCTGCTTGAAGAGCAGACGTGTGATTATCTTTTGCGATTCTGCCAGTTCAAACGGTCCCGGGTCAGGAAACCGTGCCTGATGGCACAGTCGACACAATACATGTCATGGCCGTTCGTCACCACGATTTCACCATGCATTAACAGGTGGAAGTGGTCCTGCCCGGGAAATTTGGAAAAGCAGTATTCTTTGGAAGACGAACGTTTGACGATGAGGTTGATGTTGTCTGTCTCATTGACAGGAACATACAACCGCGCATCAAGACTCTGATTTAGATCCGTTTCGTTTTCCATTTCGAATACAGACTAAGCCTGGACTTCTGGTACAGGTACTCCGAGTTCGTCAGCGAGATTGGTTAAGGCTTCCCAGTTTCCCTTATCCACAGAGATGCCGGTTGTTTTCCGTGCAGCAGCGGTCTTCTTTTCCGGGTCGCCTGGTAGAAAGATCTCGCTGACCCCCTCTTTGAGAGGGACGTTTCTGACATACTTCTCCAGATTGGTAATTTCGTTCAACAGATGATTCTGGCCTCCCAGGTGACCGGGATCAATGACGACGACGAACACACAGTTTCCCTGTGGTGGTGGCGGGTCAGGGAATGCACATTGTCCACCTGAGAGTGCGCCGCAGAGCATTTCTACCATGAATGAGAGTCCAAAGCCTTTATAAGCCTGGTCTCCACCCATCGGGAGAATCGTTCCTGGAGGATTACCGTAGAGCATGTTGGGGTCAGTTGTGGGGTTTCCATCGGGGTCCAGAATCAGTCCAGGAGGGACCTGTTCGCCGGCGATCTTTTTGATGCGGACTTTGCCTTCTGCGGTGGCGGAGGTACCGAAGTCCAGCACGAAAGGTCCTTCCGCACCACCGGGCATACCGATACAAATCGGGTTGGTCCCCAGTCGAGGTCGTTTTCCCCCGACCGGAGCGACGCGGGGAGCAGAGCCGTGTGTGTTGGCACAGATAATGGATGCCATCCCTTTCGCGGCAGCCATTTCCGCATACTCACCCAGGCGACCGATATGGGAAGCACGCTTCAGTGTTCCACAGGAGACGCCCAGTGTGCCTGCTTTTTCGATTAAACGATTCATCAGATCATGCATGACAGTCTGGCCAAAACCCCAGCAGCCGTCGCCGGCAATCGCAGCGGGAGTTTCGTTGAGTATCTGCAGTTTCTCACCTGCTTTCAGGATTCCTTCTTTCACGCGTCCCAGGTAAAAGGGGAGCCGCATGACGCCGTGCGAGTCGTGCCCCAGCAGGTTGGCGTCGACCAGGCTATGGGAAACGATCCGTGCTTCTTCTTCGTTTGCGCCTCCTTTGAGCAGGAGTGATTCGGTAAAGTTTTGCAGAGATTCAGCAGAGATAACGGGCACTTCAGGAAGTCCTTCAGATAAGTAGTATGGTTGAGCCAATTCTGGACAAAAAGTTGAATTGCTGTTTACATCAATTTCTATCATACAAACTATTTTATATTCGGTAAATTTAGGGGATATCAGGATTTTTCCTGTTGGTCAGAAAAAACGATCCGGCGCGCAGTCCGATTTGAATCCTCCGGGCAGTAAAGTGAACCAGCTATTCTGATTAGATAAACCAGTCCGGTTCAGAAAAGTTCCACGTGCCGGAAAATCGTGCACTGTTTCCGGCTTGATCTTCAGTCCTGTTTTTTGAAATTTCTGGAATTACGGGAAATAGTTCTCGCGGTTAACGAATACAGAAAATTCAACATC
>JAGQQP010000205.1 GCA_020426085.1 Planctomycetaceae bacterium
AGGGCAAGTATGTCCGTTCCTTCGGCAAACAGTTCCAGGGGGGCGGGCACGGCCTTGAAGTGCGTCAGGAGGGAACGGACCAGTTCCTGTATGTCACCGCTTATCAGCATCTGAAAACGTTTGCCAAACTGGACCTTAAAGGGGAAACTGTCTGGCAGAAGTATGCCCCCATGATTTCAAAATGTTATGCCGAAGGGGAAGCCACCAATCCTCAGAAACTCTGGGGCCGCGATCGCTTCCTGCCCACCAATTTCGCCTTCCATCCCGATGGCGGTTTTTATCTGGCCGACGGCTATGGCGCGTATCAGATCCATCGCTATGACAAGAACGGACTCTGGATGTCTGCCTTCGGAGGCGAAGGAAAAGAAGACGGCAAATTCAAACTGCCTCACGGGCTGTGGATTGACTCTCGCCCGGGACGCGAACCGTCTGTAGTCGTAGCAGACCGCGCCAATGCCCGACTGCAATGGTTTACACTGGATGGCAAACATCTGCAGACGATGACAGGTTTCATCCTCCCTGCCAATCTAGACACCTACCAGGACCTGCTGCTCGTGCCCGATCTGGCATCCCGCATCACTCTGCTGGATAAAGACAATAAAGTGATCGCACATCTGGGTCAGGATCCGGAATGGGAAAAAGCCATGAAAACTGCCAAGCCCCGGATGCGGGAAACTCCCGATAAATGGCAGGCCGGACGCTTCGTCCATCCACACGACGCCTGTTTCGATCAGAACGGAGATATCTTTGTCGCAGAATGGGTCGCCACTGGTCGCATCAGCAAATTGAAACGGCTCAGTTAACATCACTCTTTTAAAAACAGTTCGTCTTACCTGAATCATTTAGCGCCACTAGACTCTTACTTTTCATAGAAGCCCCAACATGAAACAGATCTCACTGGTACTGACACTCCTGCTGTATTGCTGTATTCCCTCACTGGTAAAGGCCGACTCACCTGCCCCCAAAATTAAACTGAGTCCGGAAACGGAAAAACAATGTCTGGAAGTTTTACGGGAAGCCATCAACAGCGATGAATTCTGGCCGTCCATGCATGCTGCGGAAGCGATGACCCTGGCCGGTAAAGGGGCTGAAGTCCGTCAGATCGTTGAACCCAAACTGAAAACGGAAAAAGACGATCAGCACCGCTGTGGACTGGCTCGTGAACTCGTCCGTGCCGGTGATCGCTCCAAAGCCGCCATCATGTTTCAGATTCTGGCTGGTAAAGATTCCCATGGACACGTCCATGCCTGCGAATCACTTTATAAAGTGAATGAACTGGGAGACGGGATTCTGATTCGTGAAGCAATGAAATCAGACAATCCCAAAAAGGCAATGATGGCCGCCGCCCTGCTCTGTCGCTGGGGGAACCCCGAAGCATTTAAAGTAGTACGCAAATTTCTACAGGATGAAGATGTCAGCATTGCTGCGACTGCTGCCTGGATTATTGCCCGTGTGGGAGACAAATCGGACATCCCCGCCCTCAAAGCCAATCTGAAACGGACCGATGATCCCTTCACGCGTGCTTATTTCGAAACAGCACTTGCCATGCACGGTGATCCGGAAGGACTCGCGGCTGTCAAAGCCAATCTCTCCAGTGACAATGCTGCCGTCAAAACGTATTCCGCCATCTTTGCCGGCGAGGCTGGAGCAGCCAACCTGAAAGAGAAACTGGTCAAACAGCTCAAAGACGAAAACCGGGACGCCCGCATTCGTGCCGCCCAGGCTTTGATTGTTCTGGCAAAGAGTGAACCTCCCAAAGACGAAATTGTCGTCAGCGATGTCTATGAAGCATCCAAAGAATATCCCCGTTACAGTGAAGGTTCCATCCTCCCCTTAAACGATGGCTCGCTGCTGTATGCCACGACCCAGTTTATCGGCAGCGGTTCTGATTTTGCGACGGCCCGCATCATTGCGAAAAAATCTACCGATGGTGGTCGGACATGGGGGAAACAGCGGGTACTTCAGGAGAACACGGGGAAGAAAAACGTGATGTCGGTCACACTCCGCTATCTTGCAGGCCCCATGCAGGAAAAACGCCCGATCGGGTTATTCTACCTCAAGAAAAATACGCTGTCCGATTTGAAAGCCTATCTCAAAGTTTCAGACGATAACGGCAAAACATTTGGACCGCCCATCGAAATCACGTCGCCCCCCGGTTATCACGTGATGAATAACGACCGGATTACCATTCTCAAAAATGGTCGCTGGCTGGCACCGGTGGCTTCGACTCCCGATGTAAAGAAAGACAATCATTTTGTCTGTACCTGTTTTATCTCGGATGATCGTGGCAAAACCTGGAGACAGTCCAAAGGGAGCGTCGACTATTCCAAACGGGGTGCCATGGAACCGGAAGTAATTGAACTCAAGAACGGCAATGTGCTGATGATTTTCCGTACGCAGTCCGGACATATCGGCTCCAGCCTCTCCAGTGATAAAGGAGATACCTGGAGCAAACCCGATTCCTGGGGTGTGCGGGCCCCTGAAGCGCCAGCTACCCTGCGTCGCATCCCTTCCACCGGTGATCTGCTGCTGATCTGGAACGATAACTTTGAACCCGGTGCTGGCCACAGCGGCAAACGCACGCCGCTGACTGCTGCGATCAGTTCTGACGAAGGCAAAACCTGGAAACTCAAAAAGAACCTTGAGACCGATGCGGACCAGACTTATTCCTATATCAGTCTCACCTTTTACCGTGGGCGTGCCATCATGAGTTATTATGTGGGGCAAGAAAACCACATGATCTCATCCCGCTTCCGTTCCATTCCACTGGCCTGGATCTACGAACCGGCAGCAGATTGATTCAGGTCCAGGCTCCCCGTTTCGGTTACGTCACGGGGAGCAACTGGCTACTGGTAAAGCGATGGTTTATTTTTTGCCGATGCAGTACAGCATTTCCTGTCGTTTGCCGTCCACTTCCTGTGAAACCCGCATGTAAATCCGACTGTCGCAGAATGTGGGAGTGGCAAAGACTTCCGTTCCCAGCTTATTTTCTCCGAGCAGTTCGAATTCCTCGGGATTCGCTTTGAAGATATACGTTTCTCCGCCTTCGTTGGTCACGTAAATCCGATCACCCACCAGAACCGGAGATGAACTGAAGGTTCCTCCGAGACGTCCTTTCCAGAGTTCCTTGCCTGTCGTCACATCCCAGCAGACGGCAACGCCATTATCGGTAACGGAGTAGATTTTGTTATCCTGGATCAGCATCGAGGGTACATACATGCGATTGCTGTTTTCCCAGACAACTTCGCCTGAACCATCAGCTTTGACAGCGGACATATGATTTTTGGGGTAACCGCCACTGGTGAGAATCAGTTCGCCATTCGTTACCGTCGAAGTCACACACTCGGTGGTCGCACCTTCGATCTCCCAGAGCTTCTCACCTGTCAGTGGCGCAATTCCGGTCACCAGATCGCAGCCTGTCATGAGCAGTTGCTCTTTACCTGCAACTTCCAGAATGATCGGCGAAGGATAATTCGGTGTTTTCGGACGATCGATCTTCCAGACCAGCATGCCATTGGCCCGGTTCATCGCAGCAATGGCACCGCCCCCTTTATTGTCCGCTGAGACAATGACCAGATCCTGATAAATCGCTGGTGAAGAACCATATCCCTGGTGAATGATGTAGTCGGTAATCTTCGTCTGCCAGACCAGCCGACCATCCAGCGTCAAAGCGCTCGTATAAGCGGCTCCATTGTTGATGAAGTTGATATAAACCTTCGTCCCGTCACAGGCAACCGTTGAGGAAGCGTGGGTTGATTTCTTATTCCCCTTCTCGCTTAACCCGCCGGTAAAGACCACCGTTTTCCAGAGCTGTTTACCTGTCGCCCGGTCATAACAAAGTACAAACTGCGTTTCGTTTTCCGTATCCGCTGAAGCCAGGAAGATCCGGTTCCCTACGACTGTCGGCGAACTGTAACCGCGCCCCTGAATCGGCGCTTTCCAGAGAATGTTTTCCGTCGCGCTCCATTTGAGTGGCGGATTCTGATCCGGATTTGCAATGCCGTTCCGCTCGGGACCGCGCCACCATGGCCAGTCGTTTGCTTCGACCTGAATCGGTGCCGGCTTCAAAGGTTCTTTTTCATCAGCAGAACAAATGGCTGAGATAGCGAGAATCGACAGGCAGAAAATCAAGGTTCGAAACATGGGCATGCTTTCTTCGGGAAGGAACGGCTGCGAGGTTTAATTCAATGAGGCAAGAATGCTCTTTATTGTAAGCGGTCTGCATGCGACCGCAAGCATTTTGATTAATACACATCGAATCAGCCAGTTAATTGCCCTGAAGAATAGACGAGGGTAAGATGAATCTCTGATCATCATACTCCTGCCTGACGCTTACAATACTCGCCAGGAAACTGAATCATGCCATCTAAAGCTATTGTTTTTCTCATCTTCTCACTCGTTTTTACCTGTGTTCTTTCAAGCGAGCTACTTGCCCAGAAAAATGCGGAGCTGAAACGGGAATCTCTCGACTATCGCATTCAACTCACGACTGCCACCAAGGGATACGACGGAAAAACCTGCTGGGTACATGCCCGGGCAGGAGCGATACCCATAGGAGCACCTGGCAATGATCTCGATAATCCAATTGTGGTCATGACCATGCAGAAGCTGCTCCTTTCCGGTAGCGATATTTTCTACGCCCTCAATTCCATGCGCACCGATAATCTGGGAACGACCTGGCAGGGACCAGTCGAACAGAAAAACCTTAGTCGGCATGATCTGCCCGATGGAGGCGAAGTAGTTGTCTCTGACTTCTGGCCTCAATGGCATGCTGCCTCAAAAACGCTGCTGGGCATCGGACACACCGTCCGTTACTACAACAATCGCATTGTTAAGGAAAAAAACATTCGCGTCACATCCTATGCCACCTATGACCCGAATAAAAACCTCTGGTCTCCCTGGAAATCTCTGGAACTCCCTGAGGGTCCGGAATTCGTCAGCAGTGGTGCCGGCTCAGTGCAGCGTTATGATTTACCGAACGGCGACATTCTGCTCCCCGTCTATTACAAACGGCCTGAGCGAAAATACTCTGATGTGATGGTTCTCCGCTGTCGCTTTGATGGCGAGACACTGAAATACGTCGAACATGGAAACGAACTCTCAATCGACGACGGTCGTGGTTTTGCTGAACCGTCCATCACGAAATTCGGCGACTGGTTCTACCTCACACTGCGCAATGACAATGCCGCTTATATCACACGCAGTAAAGACGGACTGCATTTTCCAAAACCACAAAAGTGGACTTTCGAAGACGGCAAAGATTTAGGCAGCTACAATACCCAGGCCCACTGGGTAACTCACGCGGATGGACTGTATTTAGTTTACACGCGCCGCGGTGCCAATAACGATCATATCATCCGTCATCGTGCCCCGTTGATTATGGGTCGCGTCAACCCAGACAAGATGGCCATCATCCGCGATTCCGAACGCATTCTGGTTCCCGAACGGGGTGCCCGCCTGGGTAACTTCGGCGTCGTTGATGTCAACGAAAACGAAACCTGGGTCATCGTCACCGAATGGATGCAGCGTTTCGGCCCCGACTATATCATACCCGTTGATAACAAATACGGATCGGACAACAGTGTGTACGTTTCGAAAATTCTCTGGAAGCGTCCCAATCAACTGATGAAATCAACTGATTGATATTAAAAACTGAATCCTGGAAACATTAACTCTCCCAGTGATTAATGGTGTAAGACACAAATATAGGGAGACATATTCAATGAGCCCACTGGTACTCTTTGTTCTTAAAACAGTTCTGGTGATTGTTGTAATCCTGTTGATTTCAGCAGCCTGGATCTGGTGGAAGCTCCGCAGTTTATCCGCTCGACTTTGGGCAGAGCATGCTGAAACCATGGCGAATGGTGGTTATGCTCCTCCGATGCGTCTTGATCTCGAATCGGTAGACCGTGTGATTTGGTCTGATATTGATAAAATTTATCTCATTGAAGATACACTACTTGAAGCGGGTTATGAACCTGCAGGATTATTCGAAGCGGCGGCTCCCTTCCGTACGTATTTTCAAGGCTTTCAAAACAGACAATTGCCCGGTTATGCCGTCTTGTCGGAAGTAGTACATACGCAAGAAATTTATCTTGAGCTGTTTTCAGAAATGTCAGACGGAGCACAGATCAGAGTGACTAATGCTCCTGATGACGGACTGGATTATCCTGAATTCTGCAATCTCATCAGAATGGATGATTTCGATTTAACTGAACCAGAACAGATCCAGAGCATGCATCGTCGACTTGAAACTGAGATTCAGGGAAAAACGACGACAGAGCAGTCAGAGCTTCGCTTTGAACAGATCTTTAAGCAGTTCTGGTCAAGGACGATGGACTGGCGTATGGAACGAGGCGGCATTACGACAGAGGAAGTCATTCAAGTTTTTGAAATTAATGGACAACCGAATCCGTCAGACGGATCGATAGAACTCGCAAAACAACCATGGAAAAAACAGATCGACCTGTTTATCACAGACCTGGTCCGCCAGAGTTATCTCAGCAGCATCAATTTGCCAGAGAATCAAAGGGCAGAAACACTCGACCGCCTGGTGATCGTCCACGAAAAATCGGTCCCTGCACGCTTGATTGAGATTCTGGTAGATACCCTGAATTATAATGATCAACTTGAAAGCGGAGCCGACAGAGAAAGTGAATTAAATACGATATTTGATTCTCAAACATCTGTGATAGAAGGATTTCGTCAGGCTATTGAAATTCTCCCTCCCGAGAAAAAATTCGTATTACAGTCTTCGATCGAGATTCCGTTGAAAAGTGACATTTATCTATCCCCCAAATATTACAACTGAGCAATACCGAAATGCCCCGCCTTAGAACTCAATACGTGTTATATCCAGACACTTAACATCAACGGCACTTGATATATCATTCTGTGGCATGTTAGGATAACGAAATCCATCTGAGACGTTGTTTATGCAGCCATAACGCCCTTGCAGGAGAACCGCTATGAGTCACTTGAACCGTCGTGAGTTTCTGGGAACGGTCCCCATCGTCTGGGCCGGGATGTCTTCGATCAGCCAGGCTGCTTTTTCTGCGAACGACAAAGTCAATGTCGCACTTGTGGGCTGCGGGGGACGAGGCAAAGGGCTGGGAAGCTGGTTTGCAAAACTTCCTGACAGTCAGCTGGTGGCGGTCTGCGATCCCGACCAGAGCCGCTCCGGACAGATGGCGGATCTGATTGAAAAATCTGGTGAGAACCGTCCCCGAC
>JAGQQP010000206.1 GCA_020426085.1 Planctomycetaceae bacterium
CGCCGCGCCTCCATGCTTAGACGTTGTTGTTATATCAGTCAGTAAAAGTTTTGTTCCTTAAACTCTCGTTCAGAACGGAACTGTTTGACATCTCAGTAGTTCTACGAAAGTTGCACTCGGAAACCAATCCATTTGGTTCGCGAGGGGCGGATTATAGTTGGCATTCCTGATTTTCACCAACCCCAATTTTAAAGAGAAATTCACGGTCCCTGTTTCACCAAATTCATTGATTTCTTTTTGAGGTTTCGAATGCAGAAAACGTTACCCCTTTCCAAAATTCAGTCAACAAAACGGTCTCTTCGGGAAGCTGATTCTGACCTGTTTTTGATTCCCACGACTAAATTTTTTTAGAAAAAACAGATTGAAAATCGAAAAAAGATTAAAGGTTTTCCGCTTTTTGATTTCATTTCTCGCTTTCGTATTGACCTGATTCTGGAAAAGCAATATCTTCCCGCCTCACATTAGTGATCTCTGCGCCTGTTCTATAGGCTGGTCACTCACCTCCCACACTGATTACCCTTCAATTGATTCACAACCAACACTTCGAGTTGATACCGCAGTGATTTGTTTTTGAATAAACAAATTTACTCAACACCTCATATCATTTCTTATAAAGACTTTTGAAACCATGTCCGTCTCGCGTCACTTACCGGATTATCCGATCCTGCTGGCTGGAGTTTCGACTCCTGTCGTAAAAGGACTGCGCGAAATGGGACTGCCGGTGATAGAACTTCAGGACGACCTGGCACAGCTATTGGGATATCAGTCATCCCGCTGGAATCTGCTGCTGGTTGGTTCTCAGAAAAGCTTCAATGAACAGGAATTGCAGACTCTCTCTCACTGCAGAATCCCTATCATTGACCTGGCAGAATTCAACAATAAGAACGGTATGGGCCGCACACTTCCGGAACTGGCTAAAAAAGCCAACTCTGGTGTAGAACAATTCAACTCACAGTTTGTGGTTCAACTGAAAACACGCATTCAACAGTCGGGAGGCGCCTGGATTCGTCTCAGCGATTTTCCTTATCCCTACCAGGGTGTGATCTGTTTTGACGAATCCGCACTCGGAAAAGATTTTCGCGAATTCTCAAATGTGATGAGCCCTTTACCTGTATCGCTGGATTTGCTGCATAGTAAAGCGGAAACAGAATGGCAGGCGGATTCAAATCCGGAAACTCAGAGAAAACTGCGTGTGGAACTGGTCAGCAGATACCGCCAGGGTTTACCGGTTTCGCTGTCGTCTGCCTCCTCACGCGGAGAACTCAATCAATTATTGCAAGATATCCACCTGGATCGCAAACAGATGCCTCTGATCTGGATGACTTCACTCGATACATTCTTTCGCTGGTGGAAACTGAGAAGTGAGTTCTCAGTCAGCATCAACCGACTTTCCACCGGCTGGGAAACCATTATCTCCGGAAACTTCGAAGGATTCAGCCCCGGGCTGCAGATCTGGAGAAGCCAGCATTCAGCCACGGTTGCCTTATACCGGGGAGTGAATGAAATCAGAGATGATGTTACTGCGTTTGCCAACAACCCCGAACGCCATCCCGGCGGATTTACTGCACATTGGGCGGGAGACTCTTCCAGCCTGATTCCATTAAACTTTAAAAATATTGCAGCAGCTGCTGCTTCGTAAAAACTGATTTTCCCCATGAAAGCTTGATTTCAGCGATAGAATTTTTCTTTCGCTATTTTGTAGAAGAAAAGGATTGAACTCATGAAACGTTTCGGAATTACGATGCTGGGTCTTGCGTTGATCGCCCTGACAACAGGTTGCCAGTGCGGAAGATATGGCTCATGTGGCAGCTGTAATTACGGCCCCACAATGGCCCCCTTCAGTGGTGGTGGCTGTTCAACCGGAAACTGTGGTGTTGGTGCTCCTACCTATGCACCTCAGGGAGCGTACAACACCTACGACACATATCAGTCAACAGCGGGTGCTCCTGTGATTCAGGGAACTGTTCCTACCACCGCTTATGCACCACTCGATCCACTGCCGATGTATTAACAGACCCCGGGAATTCACTACTCCCGGGTGCTCTATCAGCTCGGCCTGGTTCAGGCCGACAGGCAGGTGAAGGTGCGCCCTGTACTGATCCTGGTCCGTGCGGAACAAAATACTGCAACAAACCCATTGTTCGCAGAGATATGGATTGTATCTCCAGTTCAGCCTTGATATACAGTAACGTATGGTTATCCGTCATGCCTGCTGCGCATACCCAGCGGGCAGAATGATGGTCTTTGGTCACTGGAACTTCGCCTGTATATCATGCCCCGCCGGGGTATCCGTTATTATGCCTGCTTTGCAAATCGTCAATTATCCGCATCCAGCGCTTCGCTGGAAATCTAAGCCCATCAAAAGCATCACTCCTGAGTTGCGTGAAATTGTACGGAAAATGTTTGATCTCATGTATGAAGCGCGTGGTATCGGCCTGGCCGCCAATCAGGTCGCGCTGCCTTACCGCCTGTTTGTGATCAATCTCACTTCGGATCCCAATGAACCGGAAGAAGAATTTGTGTTCATCAATCCAGAGATCACAAAACGCAAAGGGACCGCGGAAGGGGAAGAAGGCTGCTTGAGCCTGCCTCAGGTTTATGGCGACGTGAAACGTTCCGAAGAAATCACAGTCGAAGCCTATGATCTGGACGGCCAGCTGTTCGAAATCACACTGGATGATCTCGCTGCCCGCGCCGTGCAACATGAACACGATCACATTGAAGGCATCATGTTCCCTGACCGGATGGTGGAAGCCAAACGCAATGAAATCGACGTACTGATTGCCGATTTTGAAGCAGAATTTCACCATAAACAGGAGACGGGAGAATACCCGTCTGATGAAGAAATCCGCAAACAACTGGCGCATCTCGAACAGGAACTGGGCTGAGTCAACAGCGCCTCTGCAGCAGTATGATAAGCTTTCCAGCTTCAAATCGTCTGTGGGATCATCCTGACCTCGACGCTTCATGTTCTAATTCTAAACGGTCCGCTATGAGGAGACACCACAAGTGGCATTAAAAGTGGTCATGATGGGAACCGGTACTTTCGCCATCCCCGCCTTCCAGGCACTCATCGATTCGCGACACGAAGTCCTCGGACTGTATACGCAACCCGATCGCACGGGTCGGGGACATCATCGCCATAAAAATCCGATGAAAGAACTCGCGCTGGAACATGATATCCCTGTTTTCCAGCCTGCGAAAATCAATACACCGGAGTCCCTGGAAGAACTCGCACAACTGCAGGCCGATGTCCTGCTCGTCGCCGCTTATGGACAGATCCTCTCACAGAAACTGCTGGATCTGCCTCGCCTGGGGGCCTTCAACTTACACGCTTCGCTGCTCCCCGCTTATCGGGGTGCAGCCCCCATTCTTTATGCAATTCGCAATGGTGAGACCCGGTCTGGCGTCTCCATGTTTCGCATTGAACGCGCCCTCGATTCCGGTCCTGTCGCCGCGATGGTGGAAACTCCCATCGAGCCAAAAGAAACAACCGGCATGTTACAGGATCGCCTGGCAGAACTGGCTGCCCCCCTGGCGATGGATGTGCTCGACCAGATTGAACAGGGAACGCTGGTCGAAACCCCGCAGGATCATTCCGCAGCCACATTCGCTCCCACGCTTGATAAGCAGGAAGGTGCGATCGACTGGAATCAGTCCGCCGAACAGATTGCCTGCCATGTACGGGCGATGCAACCCTGGCCCAGTCCCTTCTCGTTCCTGCTGCAATCCGGTCATGAACCATTCAGATTATTGATTCTGGACGTCGAAACACTCTCTGAAGCAGCAGCGGATTCGCTGGAAATTGATCCGCAACAGCTGGATTCCCCACCAGGAACCGTTGTTTTCAGCAATACAAAACGTGTGGTACTTTGCACAGGAGAAGGGCTGCTGGAAATCAGGCAGATCCAGCCACAGGGGAAACGTGCCATGGAAATCAGTCAGTTTTTGTGTGGGAAACAGATCAAACCTGGCGATGTCTTTGGTAACCCGCCCCTAGAAGGTGACTAACGTACATACTTCTTATTGAAAACGGGCAGTTCACTCTTGCCGCGTTTTACGGATTCTGAGATGATTCCGCCCCTGAACTGAGGCGAAGCAGTTTTAAAAAACACAAGGAAGTGAATTAGATGCGCCGAATCATCGCGGCACTGATCTTCATGCTCATTGGAGCGGGAGGCATGTATGCTGCCTTTGAATATCATATTGTCCAATCCAGGGAAGGCTGGCTCTTTATCCCCAAGGCTCAAGTAGGTTTGCAGGATACTTACGCAGATATCCGTAAATGGCAGGCCTCCACCTGGAAAAGCCATCCCCAGCTTGCACAGTCGCTGATCCAGAATGGGAAAGGAAATCTCATTATCCAATCCGCAACGAACGGTAGTTTTTTCGACGGACTGTTTCAGAGCTCAGATAAAAAACGTTCTGCTTCCAGACAGGCAACGCCTGACTATCGCTAATCAGAAATTTGATTGACCTTCCATTTAAATACTTTCATTGCCACATGAGATAACACTGCCAACCGTGAAACCAGCAAATACCGTCAGTCAGGACAAGACTTCAGACATGTTGTCACGAGTCGCATTCAAAGCAGCAGTTTTGTATGCCTGTGTGTTGTCTTGCCTGTTGCTTTCTCCCGGCTGTCACTCGGTTGCCAAAAATCAGACCGTCCACCTGCCTGCCCGACACAGCGTCAGTGCAGAGCAGCTCATCGTGCTCAGTGATTTTAAACTGGGACAGGACCACGAACTCTTTCAGGACCTGATTCAACTCCGCGAAGACGTTGCTGAGACGCTGAATATTCCTCTCAACAGTGAGCAGGTCACCGTTTACCTGTTTACGAACCAGGAGGAATACCGCAATTACCTGGACTTAACCTATCCGGGTTTACCTCCGCGACGCGCTTACTTTGTCGGGACGCCGAAGGAACTCGCCGTCTATACCTTCTGGGGCGATCGCATCCAGGAAGACCTGCGACACGAATTCACACACGGGTTGTTGCACGCCAGTCTGAAGACCGTCCCCCTCTGGCTGGATGAAGGTCTTGCCGAATACTTCGAAGTCGCCGGCAACACCCCCGGGCAGATCAACCGCGATCACGCTTCGAGACTCTCCGCTGCCCTGAATAATGGCTGGAAACCCGATATGAAACGGCTGGAACAGCTGGAAAAAGTGTCGCAGATGCAGCGGGTCGACTATCAGGAAGCCTGGGCCTGGGTCCATTTCATGCTCAACAGCACCCCGGAAACCAAAGACACATTGCTCGAATATCTGGCGGAACTGAGAAGTAACGAAAAGCCGGAAGTCTTAAGTGCCCGGCTCCCCCGCAATATTCCCGGCGTGGATGAGCGTTTTTTGAATTACGTGGCTTCTCTGAATACCTTTCCAACCAGATAGCCTGCGTCTGACACCGATTTCCCCCGGAGCACCACTAGTTTCAGCAGGCTCTGGGTTGGGTGTCCTCCCCCCATCCGCTAAGATACAGCATATACTGCGTGCTTCCATCCTGCCCGGCGGGATCTTTTCCAACTGTTAACCGGATCTATGTAATGCTGGCCCGACTGCGCCTTCTTCTGGAACTGATTCGTTTCAGCCATACGATATTTGCTCTCCCGTTTGCCCTCTTATCAGCGGTTCTGGCCTGGCGGGGACAGCCGGTTCGCTGGCAGGAACTGGTGGGAATTCTGCTCAGTATGCTGTTTGCCCGTTCCGCAGCCATGGCGTTCAACCGGCTCGTTGACCGCGAGATCGATGCGCAAAACCCGCGTACCCAGGGTCGCCACCTCCCTGCCGGACTGCTCAGTGTCCGCACCGTCACAATATTTACGATCCTGACCTCACTGGCCTTTATCGCGTCGACTCTCCTGTTTCTGCCCAATCGCTGGCCACTCTATCTTTCAGTACCTGTCCTGCTGTTTCTGCTGGGATATTCCTATGCGAAACGCTTCACCATTTTCTGTCATTACTGGCTTTCCACTGCCCTGATGCTCTCCCCCATCGCAGCCTGGATCGCCATTCGCGGCAGCCTGTCGCTGGAACCACTGCTGCTGGGAGCTGTCGTCTTTTTCTGGGTAGGCGGATTCGACATCATCTACGCTTGTCAGGATGTCCATTTCGATCAGGAGACCAGACTGTCCAGTATTCCCTCACGCTGGGGGATCAGAAAAGCGTTGCGATTTGCCATGTTCAGTCATTTCATGACGATCGTCTGCCTGTTCAGCCTCTGGTATGTCGCTGCGTTGGGAATCCCCTTTTTAATTGCGGTATTCGCAGTCGCCGGACTCCTGATTTATGAACACATGCTGGTCAATCCGGACGATCTGGGACGCGTCAACCTGGCCTTTTTTCATGTGAACGCCGTCATCAGTATTGGATTGTTCTTTGTGGGATTGATTGACGTCTGGCTCGCATAAGCGTCTCTGAAACGCAATAATAGAAGCAATCTTGCATTGAGTGGTCTTCGCGACCGCCAGATACTGAATCTGATATTCCCACAGCGAAAAGAATCAACAGTAAGTCTGATGAATCTGAATCAAAACGAACAGGAACTACTGGATACCATCACCCGCAAAGTCGACGCGGGAGAACGCATCACCTTTGATGAAGGCGTTTTTCTGGATGAGAAAGTCGACATTCTGACGCTGGGTGATCTGGCCAATCGCATCCGCGAACGCAAAAACGGCAACTTCGCATTCTATAACACCAACATTCATTTGAATCCCACGAATGTCTGTGTTTATCGCTGCAAGTTCTGCGCATTCCGGGCAGATCTGAAATCACCCCGCGGTTACACATTCACCGAAGAGATGATCCGCGAACGCGTTCAGGAAGCGCGCATCACCGGCGCGACTGAAATTCACGTCGTCGGCGGTCTGCATCATCAGAAGAAATTTGAGTGGTATCTGGATGTAGTCCGCACCATTCATGACGAATACCCGGAACTGCACATCAAAGCCTGGACTCCCGTGGAAATTAACTGGTTCAGCTTTATGACCAAAAAGCCGGTCCGCTGGGTACTGGAACAGATGATGGAAGCCGGCCTCTCCAGCATGCCGGGCGGCGGCGCGGAAATCTTCCATCCCGAAATCCGCGAACAGATCTGCGAACATAAGGCGGACGCGGATAGCTGGTTCGAAATTCATCGCGAAGCACATAACCTGGGTCTGCGCAGTAATGCCACCATTCTGTATGGACACTATTAG
>JAGQQP010000207.1 GCA_020426085.1 Planctomycetaceae bacterium
AGGTGGTTTGGTGAACGCCTCTGAAACGATCAGCGCGGGGTCTCCAAACAGAATCCGCGCCGCGGTCCCCTTGAGCATCACATCGCTGGGTGTCCATTTCGGAGAAGGCATCTGATCCACAAACGGCTCGAGTTCAGGCAGCCTCCCCCCATTCCCCAGGATCACGCCGTTATGAGTGTGCCGCATGACATCGCCCAGCGAGCGTCCGGTATAGGCCAGGTATTCCATTTCCTGGTAGACCGGAATCCCGTGATCAGGATGCAGGGCTGCCAGGTAGGCGATGGTACTGTTATCGAGCAGGTTCAGGCAAAAACTTTTTTCCGCAGAGACCGTCTTACTCTCGACCTTCCCTTTTGGGGTCCATTGTTTATACCAGCGACTGGTGACCCCCGTATAACAGGCACCATTAAAGATCACACTGGGGGAAAGTTTCAGTTGTTTCGCCTGCTGACCTTGCAGCCCATCGATCACCCCGTCCGGATCGCCATGACCGCCCAGATGAATCAACCCTGCACCCTGCAGCGCATCCAGTCGGCTGTCGGTAAATCCGTCGGCACCGTGCGATATACTCGCCAGTGCCGTCCGCTCCTGATACACGGGAATCATGAAACAACCCGCATGCTGCAGGAACTGGTTCTGAGGAGCCTGGGGGTTGGGTCCGAAATTATCGATGAGCTTACCCGGTAAAGTGGATTCACCCTTCACAGCTTTGGCAGTTCGCTCCACGAATGAAGTGACAGCGTCTGGATTCGCACCGGTAATAAATCCACTACTGACATCAACGAGTGGATCATCATCAATCCGGGTGGTCAATGCCAGCCATTTCCAGGCAAAGTTCACATCAAGTTCATCCGGCTTAATAAATATCAGCGCATACCGAGGCTGAATCGTGCGGAGTGACTCCAGCAGCGATTCCAGATCTTCAAGGGAAAACTTCAACCGGGTGGCATGCGTATGCAGTGCTTCCGCTTTCTGAATCGCACGCTGGTAATCGCGATCAGCGGCTGCAGTCACCAGAATCACATAGGGGCCTGAACTGTCCAGTCGCACGGACAAAGGTTGACGCGGCTTTGAGAATGCGAATGGCTGACAGGCGAAGAGCACTACAAAACTGGAAACAGCAATTCCAGCCAGACTCAAGGTCCAGATCAAAGCCTGACGTTTGTGTGACTGCATCACCATGGTTCGTTTCCTGTCATTCAGCCGACACGGATCGATTCAGCGGCGATGCGTCGGTTTTCTGCCTCTTGATAATTTTTGCGAATCACCGGAATCAAAGCACCGGGGATGATGGTAAACACCAATCCCACCATCAGAATCGGATACCAGATTCCATAAGGTTGTCCGCTGATAAGCGCGAACAGGCCGACACCACTCAGGATCAGTCCGATGATTACGAACATGAACATCCCGCCGAGGATGACTTTGCGTCCCTTCCCGCGCGGAGACAGAATTCCACACAGAGCCCCCCATATGCCGCACAATGCTCCCCCGCCACCGCCGACAATCGCCCCGAACCAGGCACCAAATGTAACAGGATCAAACCAGGGTGCATCCATAATGCTATTCCTCTTGCCTCTAGACTGTGTCCAGAATTAGTAAAGCGTCTCCAGGTCTATTGGGACCGAGTCTCTAAGATTGTCAGACGCTATGGTTCAATGTGAATCGCTCTAATGAGTCGATCGATGTAATTCGAGAATGCTCTGCGCCGCTGCTCCGGTGAGCTGGCCGGTTTCAACCAGATTGGCCAGCAGATTCGCCATTTCATCGCGCTCACGGTTTTCAACCAGCATTTCCAGCCGCACGATCAGTTTATCCAGCCGTGCCCGCACTGTCGGATAGCTGATACCGTAATAACGGGCCACTTGTTTCAACGAACCGGAGGCCAGCACCAGCTGCAATATGAACTCCAGATTCTCCTGATCCAGAGTCAGCAGGGGATGCTCCGGTCGTTGAGTTTGACCAGAAACCAGCCGCGACGTGACGGCCATTTCCTTTACAGATTCAGATAGCTTGATATCGCTCATGTTTAATATTATTAAATCAACCTTTAACATTGTAAACTACAATATCAATAAATTTGAATTTTTATTAAAACTAATCCTGATCTCAATCAGGCAAGATGATCCATTTCTGAACCAGATTCAGATGAAATCATTCCCACATCAGCAGGTGGGCTCGAATCAAATTCGGACCGAGCGCAGCGAGCAGAAAATAAACAGTGTTGTGTTCAGCCAAGAAACAGCTCGTTTGCTCTCAAAACCATTCCTGAGTGAGGTCGGAAAGAGTATTTCCAGTTTATATCTTTACTCTGTCAATTTCCTGTTGCCTGCGGCAATACCGGATTACATCCGGCACCACCCATTTTCGATTCTGTAGTACAACAAACCTGCTTTAATAAATTTTCGTGTCCTTTCGTGTTTTTCGTGGTAGCAAAAACGCGATACCTTGGCACGAATGGTTTTAACCACGTATGAACTGCAAAGCAGATGCCCGCGTCGATTAAGCCAGTATCTCAGATTCGCAGAAATTCGCGATCATGCTCACCAGTTTTCTGCGATCAATGGGTTTTGTGAGGTGATCATTGCAGCCGACGCTGATGCATTTTTCCCGATCACCTTCCATGGCATTGGCCGTCAGGGAAATGATGGGACCTGAGTAACCCTGTTCCCGCAGTTGTCGCGTTGCCCCATAACCATCCAGAATCGGCATCTGCATATCCATCAGGATCGCATCATACAGCAACCCGATTTCCATCGCTCGCAGTGCGGCTTTCCGGGCAGCTTCGCCATTTTCCGCAACGGTCACTTCGGCCCCGGATTTCTTCAGAATGAAACTGATCAGCTTCTGGTTGTCTGGACCATCCTCTGCCAGCAGAACTTTTTTCCCTTTCAGGATATAAGCCTGTTCTTCAGATTCGGCTGCAGATTCCCGTTCCGCTGCTTTGCGGGCTTTTCGTGGCTGGAATTCCTGCAGTAGTTGAATCCCTTCCAGGTTACCGGTTCTCACCGTCGCACTGAATCGGGATCCGTGGTTCAATTCGCTGGTTGCAAAAATATCACCACCCAGGATATCGGTCAGACGTTTGCAGATGGTCAGCCCCAGTCCTGTTCCACCATATTTTCGTGTGGTTGAAGAATCGGCCTGAGAAAACGGACGGAACAGACCAGCCATCTGCGATTCCGTCATTCCGATTCCCTGGTCAATTACCGTAAACTGAATCTGCGGTTCTCCACCTGGATTTTCCAGAAAGGATGTTTCCAGGCGAATTGTACCTACTTCCGTAAATTTAATCGCATTCCCGATCAGGTTGATCAGGATCTGTCGGATGCGGGTCGGGTCAGAATGAATATTGGCAGGCAGCGGGAACTGATAGCCGGCTTCCAGTTTCAACCCTTTGGCTTCTGCCCGGACCTGTACCAGTTCCAGCACTTCTTCCACAATCGTCTGTGGAGAACAGAGAATCGATTCGGCATCCAGTTTCCCTGCTTCAATTTTTGAGAGATCGAGGATGTCGTTGATCAACTCCATCAGATGTCCGCCATTCCGCTTGATAGTATCCAGCGAATCGGTGATCAACTCTGGCAGTTCTAGTGACTTCGCTTCCAGTTCCAGAATTTCGGTGTATCCCAGAATGGCGGTCATCGGGGTACGGATCTCATGACTCATATTTGCCAGGAAGGCACTCTTTGACTGGTTGGCAGCTTCAGCCTGCTTACGTAACGTCTTCTGTTCTCGGAGCAGTTCGAGCGCACGAATCGCGTTGCGGACGCGAGCCTTGATTTCCGAATCGGTGGCCGGCTTGGGAATATAGTCAAAGGCACCTTCTTCAAAAGCGCGGGTAATCCCTTTACCATCGTTTTGAGATGTCACCATAATTACGGCAACTTCGTCGACCTTAAAGTTCGCACGCACCTCACGCAGTACCGCAAACCCATCCAGGACCGGCATCTCCACATCCAGCAGGACCAGATCCGGTTTCAACTCATGAATTTTTTGTCGCGCTTCTTCGCCATCAGCGGCGGTATGCAATTCGTAACCATCCTGCTGGAGTGCCTTGGAGAGAATGCGTCGCACCACATCTGAATCATCGACGATTAAAACTTTTGAGGGTTGTTTGCTGCTCATTGTATTTTCTGTCTGTGCCTGAATTGACAGTTTTAAATAGGTGAAACTTATCTAAAAATAGGTCAGAGAGCGGCATTAAGTTGAGTTTGCGCAATATTTTCGCTCCTTTTTGAAATGAACGTTTCGCGCGGGTTCCGATTAGGAGAATTAAACCGGATTTCCAGGAACGTTCAGTGGGGGAGAAGATCCACACACTCTTTCAGGTGTCTCCGGAGAACTTCAAATTCGTTCAGTCGTCGGAGATACGTAATGCCGGAATTTCCTGTTTCAGCGCATCCACCACTTCGTCTGAAACGCCGGTATTGCTCAGGCTCAACTCCACCAGCTCGGGAGTACCAGTCAGATAACTCACCCCGTTGTCAGTCACTGCTGTGTGATCCAGGACCAGCACTTTCAGATGCGGCAGGCGGGCCAGCATTTTCAATCCCATATCGGTGATCTGGGTGCCATCCAGGTGTAAGATTTCCAGATTGCGGCATTCGGAAATCACCGCCGCCGTTTGATCGGAGATCTGGCAATTAGTGAGGATCAAATGAGTCAGGGTTTCTTTGGCAGGCGCCTGTTTCAGGATACTCAGTTCTTCTTCCTGAAATGTGGAACCTGCCAGACTTAAACTTTTCAGTCCTTTTTTCTTTAATAGAGACACCAGGACTGATTTCTCAAACTGACAGTCCCAGAGCGAAAGATCTTTCAGCTGGGGGATTCGCGACAGCGCAGCGGCCCGTTTCTCATCAATCAGGAAATTTCTTACGATCAGAATTTCCAGCTTATGAAAATCTGGTAACAGTGCAAACAGCTCATCGATCTCTTTGGGACTACTTTTCGGCTGCTGCTGCCAGTTCAAATAGGTTACAGAGTGAGAATAATCGATAAATAGTCGAGGGATAAAAGTGGGACCAGGCATAGAACCGTAAGTGGTTACAGTGTTATCCCCTAAATCATTTTCATAGTAAACCAGGAGGTCCGCCTTCTGCTTCTGAAATGCAGAGACCAGCGATTGAAACTGAAAGATCAGAAAAAAAGAATACCCAATCAGTGTGCCGAGAAAAACAGCGGCAGCAATCAGCGTGCGGCGGACGAGAATCCGTCTGTTCTTGTTTGTGATTCGAACAGGCTCGGTTTCTACATCAGCACTCATTCACACCTCGACTCACTCAGCGGGCAGTCCAACCGCCATCGACGGTGACCATACTGCCCGTCATATAACTGGAGGCATCGCTGGCCAGAAAGATTGCGGCCCCCTGAATCTCTTCCATGCGCGCCCAGCGGTTCATCGCGACCGCGCCGACTATGAATTTCTTGATCTCTTCGGTTTCCGCGAACGGTTCGTTCATCGGCGTCAGAAACGGTCCCGGACAGATCGCGTTACAGGTAATTCCGTATTCACACAGTTCCAGTCCGAGTGCCCGCGTCATCTGCACCATGGCACCTTTGCTGGAAGTGTAAGGCGTACGGTTTGACATTCCCACCAGTCCCAGCGTACTCGCCAGGTTGATGATTTTTCCGTATTGTGCCTGCTTCATGTGGGGAACGACCGAACGCACGCACAACCAGGGGCCGGTAACATTCACATTCTGCACATCCTGGAACTCTTCCAGTGTGATCTCATCAATGGGCCCGCGAATATTAATCCCCGCGTTATTGATCAGAATATCAATCTTGCCGAACTCCGAGATCGCCCGTTTGGTCATCGCGGCGACCTGCTCGGGATCGGTCACGTCGGCGGCCATCCCGATCACTTTGTTCCCATAATCGGATTGAATCTGCGCTGCTGTCGCTTCGACTTCATCCTGGTTACGACTGGTAAGCAGTAAATCCGCGCCTGCGGAAGCCAGACCTTCTGCCATTGCTGAACCCAGCCCTTTGGAACCTCCGGTAATAATGGCAACACGACCAGTTAAATCGAACAGTTTGATTCCAGGCAGCATGGATCATCCTTCCTCAGTCAGTGGTTCAATGGGTTGAAATAACGGAAATATGTTTCTGAAACGCGGGATCGGTCTCGGGAAAATCACTGCGATAATGCACGCCTCGACTTTCACGGCGTTCAATCGCAGACCTGATCATCAACTGAGCAACCAGCAGCATGTTCTGCAGTTCCCATCCGGTCAGTGTTTTGAATTCACGATCGATCACATACCGGTCCCAGAAATCGACTTTGTCCATCGCGTTTTTCAGGGAATCGGCACTGCGGGTGATGCCCACGTCACGCCACATCAGGCTGGCCAGTGAGTTCCGCAGGTCTTTACTGTTTAAATCTTCGTCGGAACGTTTTTCAACCTCCCAGTCCGGCAGCAGGGAAGCGGAATACTGATCCGGCTGGCTCAATGCCGCCTCGGATGCACCCCGTCCCGCGGCGGCGCCAAAGATCAAACCTTCCAGCAGACTGTTCGACGCCAGTCGATTACTGCCGTGCAGTCCGGTCGAAGTTACTTCGCCGGCCGCCCACAGATTCGGCACCGAGGTCCGTGCCTGCAGGTCGGTCTTCACACCACCAATCATATAATGTGCACCGGGTCGGACGGGGATCTGATCTTTTGACAGATCCAGTCCGAAGCTTGCGCAGACTTTGCTGATGTTGGGAAATCGTTCTTTCACCAGCGATTTATCCAGATGGGTCAGATCCAGATACACACAGGAATGACTGGTCTTCAGCATGCGATCGGTAATCGCCCGGCTCACGATGTCGCGGTGTGCCAGTTCCAGATCGGGATGATAATCGGCCATGAACCGCACGCCGTTACAGTCGCGCAGATAAGCGCCTTCGCCGCGTACTGCTTCGGAAATCAGATATCGGGCACCGCCGGCAATGTAAAGGACTGTCGGATGGAACTGCATGAACTCCATGTCCTGCAGCAGTGCTCCCGCACGAAAGGCTAATGCGTGTCCATCGCCGGTCGCCAGGGGGGGATTGGTCGTTTCACGAAACAGGCAGCCCGCGCCCCCGGTAGCGAGAATCACCTGCTTGGCCCAGATCAGGGTTTTGCCGTGATAGCGGTTCCAGATGATCGCACCCCGGCACTTGCCTGCTTCGGTGACCAGGTCGATCGTTGGTGTTTTCGTCCAGGTCTGA
>JAGQQP010000208.1 GCA_020426085.1 Planctomycetaceae bacterium
TAGCCCGACATGAAGGAAGCACGCGAAGGACCGCAATAAGTCGCCTGACAGTAAGCATGTGTAAATCGCGTTCCCCGAGCGGCGATGCTGTCGATATTCGGTGTCTGACACACCTGATTTCCATAACAGGAAAGTGCCGTTGCCGTGAGATCATCCGAGATAATAAACAGCACATTATATGGTTTTTCAGCCGCATCAATCTGATTCGAACAGAACAGCAGGCAGCAGACCATGATCTGAAAAGCAGTTATTTTCATTATTCACCCGGGCAAATACAAGAAGAATTAAAGGACGCGACCAGAGAAGCCAGGCCAGTTATTCATTCTATGACTCACCAGACGGGGTCACAACTCTCAATCAGTCATAATCCTCGGCAGGAATGACATCCACGAAGGAGACCCCGACGCGTAGTTCATCGAAGTCAGTGGAATAATTACTGACGATCTTGACCCGATCAATTCTCAGGTCGGGTGCCATCAGTCGCAGGTCCACGTCTTTCAGATCGGGGATCTGATTCAACGGGGGATTCAACCAGAGATCCACTTCTTCAGCACCGGGACGAAACAAGATCCGCACTACAATCAGTACAGCCTGACCTGAAAGAACTTCACTGGAAGCGGTATTGATTTCGGTCCCATGCACCTGGCCAGCAGCCGCCCAGTTACCGCGGTCAGCGGACGCCAGTTTACCAATCCGCAAACTGGATTCTTCATTTCCAAAATCGACATAGGCATAACGGCCACCACCGGCATTATCATAAGACTGAGCCATAAAACTCAGCCACAGAATTTCTCCATCGGCTCCAAATCCCTTTGAATCTAACAGAGCTTTGGGAACCTGCTGCAAATCCAGATGGCGCACAGCAACCGTTTCAGAACCTGCTCCCGAACGATATTGCCCCCCCTTTGTCAGCAGTATGTTGCCATACTGATCTGAAAACCCGAGTTGGCCAAACAGCCGCATATCATTTTTTCCAAGGTTTACTTTCTTGGTATCGTGTACAATCTTGGACCGATTTTTCCCCTCATCGCTCCAGGGACCAGCCCAGCCGACCCCGCCGGTCAGATCATTTATTCCCTCTGAAGCTTTTTCTCCCAGCAGATTCTCTGAGTAATTAAAGCCTTCATATAGAAATGGTTGAGCCGCGATTCGAGCCATGAGAAATGTTTTTTTGACATAGTCCGACTCGAAATTGATCGGCTCGAACGCTTTATCTTCATCGTAAGGCAACTGGAAGTCTTTGATGAACAGCACCGAGAGATTAATCGTCGAAACGATGCCAATCCCGATCAACAGAAACCAGCGCCAGGTCAAAATCCGCTGGCCTGCTTTTACTTTCGTCTTGGGTTCACTATTGGGAGCGGTGGTATTGATCTCTATTTCTGTTTCCGCTGGCAATACCAGTGGTTCTTTGAGCTGTTTTTCCCGCTCACGCGCCTGTGCCTGTCCAATTGAGCGAACCTGAAATCGCTCGCGCAGATAAGAATGCAGAAATACGCGACGAAAGGCCTGGTCAGCATTTTCGCTGTCGGTCTTAATCCACTGCTCAAGCTTCCGGGCATCTTCTTCGGAAAGCTCTTCCCCATCAAGATAGGCATCGATATTTTCGAGTGCCGTACTCTCTTTGAGTTCCGTTTTAGTTTCCGACATTCGCTTCACCGGCAGCTCGCTTTTGAACACAGTCCATCAATGTGGTCCGAATCCGGGATAACGTCACTCGCACCGATCCCATCGAAGTTCCCAGTTCATCTGCAATCTGCTTTGGTTTTAAATCATCAGCATAACGTAAACCAAGTAATCGCCGCGAACGTTCTGTTAACTGATCCAGGCAATACTCCAGTAAATCACGTTCTTCTGTCATCAACTGCTGAACTCGAGAGCAGGCATCTGCTAAAGCATCCATCGCTTCGCCCATGAACAAAACCCGGTCACGTCGCTTACCACGATAAAAATCGGCAATTTTAATTTTGGCGATCCATAGCGCCCAAGGCAGGAATGGTCGCTTGTTATCATACTCGTCATAACGGATCGCGATCTCTGCTGCGACTTCCTGTAGCAGATCCTCCGCATCACTGAATTGGGGAGTCGAAGCTACTACAAATGCCATCAGAGAGGGTTGAACTTTCACCCAGTTACGCGCGAGTTCAGCGCGACTTCGGGCAGACTCGGTTTGCAATGCTCTTGTTTGTGTCGCATCCATCGGGCACATACATCTTTTCTTCAACAGTTAGTTAAGTTTAATGTTAATGTCACCAGATGTAACAGAGTAGAAGCAGTATTCTGGCTTGAGAGCAAAACTGTAATCTGGGCATTCACCAATAGCAATATTTTATATTGTAGTAGAATGTATTAAGATTAAATGAAGATACTGGAAGAACTTGAAATCATTCCAGTAAAAATCTGAAGTTAGCACAATTCTCACTTTTTTAGAAAATTGTTGTTAACGTTTTGCCCCCTTCCGCGATATACAATAGAAGGCAGAATCCCCCCTGATTCAATCTAGTACATGCAGCCAGAATTATCGGTTTAAATCCTTCAGGATGAATCAATCCAGAAGCTGATCACCAGGTGCCTTGAAAGAGACTCAGTATTTTATTTCAGTACTGTTACTACGTATTCGTACTATTTAAAATCCTGGCAGTTGAGAACTCTGAACAATTCTTCTCTCACTCATCCAAACGTAAAAAAATCTGATTTTTCGTCTCATTCTCCCGACGGCAGAATCGCGCTTGAGTTGAACCCATACTTTCTGGTATAAACATACGCTGATCTGTATGCCTTCCAGACTCCTCATTTTTCGAGAGCTGATTACCGGCTCTCATCAAAATGAGTTCGTATAAAACAGGGGGAATCGATGCTGTCGTTCTTCAGTGCTCAGAATCAGCACCACTCCAGCTCACGACGCCAGTTCCTGCAGATGGGAACGCTCGGTCTCGCCGGACTGACTCTGGCCGACCTTCTACGCGCTGAAGCTAATTCAGGGATCCTCAATTCTTCTAAATCCATCATCAATGTGCATCTGGATGGCGGTCCGCCCCATATGGACATGATTGATCTGAAACCGGAAGCCCCGGCTGAAATCCGCGGTGAATTCCTGCCGGTCTCTACAAATGTCACCGGAATTCAACTTTGTGAACTCCTGCCTCGTATGGCAGCCCAGGCAGATCGGTTTGCCTTTATCAGATCACTGGTCGGTTCCGCAGGCGCTCATGACGCTTTCCAATGCCAGTCCGGATTTCTCAAAAAAGACCTGAGCTCAACAGGTGGACGCCCGGCCCTGGGTTCTGTCGTATCGAAATTGAAAGGCTCACCGGAAGATCGTACTCCCCTATTTGTCGATCTGATGCAGGGACGCGGCCTGGTTCGAAACAGTGCCCGACCTGGATTCCTGGGTCCTTCCTTTCAGCCGTTTCGACCTGATCTCTCGGACCTGTTTGAACGCCAGCTAGAAAAAGGAATGCAAAATGAACTCAAACGGCTGGGTACAGACCATCAGGTCAGCCTGAAACTGAACCCCACCCTCAGCCTGCAACGACTGGAAAACCGAACGACACTGCGCGCCGAACTGGATACGATTCGCAGCAGGGTCGATGCCAGCGGGATGATGGATGCCATGGACCGCTTTTCACAACAGGCCGTCAGTATTCTGACATCAGGCCGCCTGGCAGATGCGCTGGACCTGACGCTGGAAGATCCTGAGACCCTGGCTCGCTATACACCGGCAAACCATTCCGAAACACCGCGTTTCTATACCAGTGAAGGCCCGCAGGCCATCAAAAAGTTTCTGCTGGCACGACGACTGGTGGAAGCGGGAGTCCGCTGCGTCAGCCTTTCCATCAGCGACTTTGATACTCATTCCAGCAATTTCGATCGACTGCGCCAGTTACTCCCGATTGTTGATCATGGCCTGACAGCTCTGATCTCCGATCTGGAAGAACGAGGAATGCTGGACGATGTCACGATCGTTGCCTGGGGTGAATTTGGACGAACCCCTCGCGTGAACTCCAAAAAAGGAGGCCGCGATCACTGGCCTCGCGTGAGTCCCGCCATTCTTGCCGGCGGAGGGATGCGTACCGGACAGATCATCGGTGCGACCGATCGCACAGCCAGCGCCGTCAAAGAACGCCCCGTGCATTATAAAGATGTCTTTGCCACACTCTATCACAACCTGGGAATCGATCCACATACAGTCACGATCGAAGATCCCCACGGCCGCCCGCAATACCTGCTTGACGCCGGCACTCGCATCACAGAACTCGTCTGATCTGCATTCGTCATGAATACGACGACTACTTGTCTCCCCCGATTGCGACAGGTATGATCGATACTTCTAAAAGGGAGTACTACTCCCGTCGCAGCCGCATCACTGAAACAACCGCTTTCTGACAGGAGAGATTCAACGATGAAACAGTTACCCGTAATCGGAATGGTTCTATTCGTTCTCAGCACTGCTTGCGCAGTACAAGCCGCTGACCTGCCTCAGTACAAACCACTCTTTAACGGTAAAGATCTGACCGGCTGGGTAAATGTCAATACGGACAAAGACACCTGGTACGTGAAAGATGGCATGCTGGTCTGCACGGGACACCCCATCGGCGTCATGCGCACCGATAGGCAGTACGAAAATTTTCTGTTGCACATTGAGTGGCGTCATATGGAAGCAGGCGGCAATTCCGGAGTTTTCGCGTGGAGTGAAGGAACTGTTCCGGAAGGCAGACGACTCCCCAAAGGGATGGAAATTCAGATGCTGGAACTCGATTGGGTGAATCAGCATAAAATGAAAGACGGCAGCCTGCCTCCTATCGCGTATGTGCATGGTGAACTGTTCGGTGCCAATGGCCTCATCACCACACCCGATAACCCCCGAGGCACAAGGAGCAAATCAATCGAGAACCGCTGCAAAGGCAAAGGGGAATGGAACGTCTATGATGTGGTCTGCGTGGATGGTGTGGTTAAACTTTCCGTGAACGGTAAATTTGTCAACGGAGTCCGTAACGCATCGATCAAGAAAGGCTATCTCTGTCTGGAATCAGAGGGAGCCGAAATCCAGTTCCGCAATATCCAGATTATGGAACTCCCGTCTGGCATCACAACTCAGGAGCAAACTGCTCCCCTGCTGAAATGATCTCGGATCAGACGATCATCGGTTTCAAAGAGACTTCCTTAACTAACCTCAGTTATTCAAAGGAGTTGTGATCCACGCAGATTCTTGACGGCTGCCCCGAAGTCCCGTATAATAGAGACACGCAGGTCCGCAAACAGTGGAACTGTCAGCGTAAGTGCTCTAAACGAGTTCGTACGTTACTTGCCCTCCTTACATTCCCTGCCTGAGACGATGATGCGAAATATTTTTTCCTGCCCGCAATCGAATCCTGTCCGATGTCGGATTTCTGCCTTGTTCCTGTTGGGAGTTGTTGGCAGTTTTCTCTGCAGTCTGGAAAATGCGTCCGCTGCCCCTGAGATAAAACAGCAGACCGGCGCGGCCATCTATCGCAAACTCTGTATTGAGTGTCATGCGTCGAATGGAAAAGGGGTCACTGACAAAGCCAATCCCTTCCACGGCAGAAAAACCCTCGAAGAGCTGACCATGCTCATCGAAGAAACCATGCCGGAAGAAGACCCGGAACTTTGCGAAGGGGAAGATGCTCGACAGGTGGCTGAATACGTCCTGCAGCATTTTTTCACATCCCCTTCCGAACAGGAGAGCCAGAGCGCGCGGGTTCAACTATCCCATATGACGGTCAGACAGTACCTGTATACCACCGCCGATCTGATGGCAGCTTTTCTGGGAACGGCAAAAACCACGACCAAAGAACGGGGATTACGGGCCGAGTATTATTCAACTCGTAATTTTCGTGGCGACAAACGGGTTGAAAAACGTATCGATCCCGTCGTGAACTTTCAGTTTGGTGACAAAACACCCCTCGACAAAATCAAGAATGCCGAAGAGTTTTCCATGAAATGGGAAGGTTCGGTACTCGCTGAAGAAACGGGGGAGTACGAATTCATTCTCAAAACAGAAAACGGGGCGCGACTCTGGGTCAACGAACAGGAGCCGATCATCGATGAATGGGTCAGTTCGCAGGGACGTCCCAAAGAGCACAAAGCGACGATCCGCCTGCTGGCAGGAAAACCCTACACACTGAAATTACACGTCTTCAAATACAAAGAGAAATCTTCGTCTGTCGTCTTGGAATGGAAACCGCCTCATAAGGCTCAGGAAGTCATCCCGGCACGAAACCTGACACCACAACAGGTCCCTGGCACATTTATCTGTTCGACCGTCTTCCCACCGGACGACAGTGTCTCGGGCTATGAACGCGGTATCGCGGTTTCCAAATCCTGGGACGAAGCCACAACTTCTGCAGCACTCGAAGTGATGGGAGTCGTCATTAAGCATCTGGACCGGATGGCGGGCACAAAACAGGATGATAAAAAACGAACTGAAAAAATCAGACAGTTCTGCCATCGTTTCGCAGAATATGCTTTTCGTCGCCCTCTGACTGACGAACAGAAAGCGTTTTTCGTCGATCAGCATTTCCAGAAAGAACTGCCCGTCGAACTCGCCACGAAACGATCGGTCCTGCTGATTTTGAAATCTCCCCGCTTCCTTTACACCGATCACGAATTGAATTCACCCGGCAGTTTTGATATCGCCTCCCGACTCTCATATGGCTTATGGGATTCCATGCCTGATCGGCAGCTGTACGATGCTGCGAAAGCGGGCCGACTGAAAACCGCGGATCAGATCAGACAACAGTCGCAGCGGATGCTCGAAGATCCACGTGCCCAGGCCAAGCTGCGTTATTTTTTCCATCACTGGCTGCAACTGGATGAAAAAGAGGAACTCGCGAAAGACAAAGCCCTCTTCCCCGACTTTGATGCCCAGGTCGTTTCCGACCTGAGGACCTCCCTCGACCTGTTCATTGATGATGTCGTCTGGAATAAAGGTTCAGATTATCGCCAGCTCCTGCTGGCAGACTATGTTTACCTCAACCCGCGCCTGGCGAAAGTTTACGGCGTCGAAATGCCCGAGAATGAAGAATTCCAGAAAGTCTCTCTCGATGAGGACAAACGGGCTGGCGTCATTACTCACCCATACCTGATGGCTAACTTCGCGTATCATAATCTGAGCTCCCCGATTCACCGTGGCGTGTTTGTCACCCGGCGTCTGCTGGGACGTTCTCTGAAGCC
>JAGQQP010000209.1 GCA_020426085.1 Planctomycetaceae bacterium
GACCAATAAATTTGAACGGACCGAAGGGGGGCTGCTGCGAGAATTCGAGGCCCGCGACAATCGAATACATGGAGTATTGTTCTTTGAGATCGGTCTTGTTCTTTTTCGCCGGGTCGATTTCATTGGCGATGTAGACCATCACAGGAGACGTGCGTAAGCCGAGTGACTCTGCTGCTGCCATGCCCGCCTGTTCGATCTGCGGATCAAGAATCATCTGGTCGCTTTCCAGCGAGAGATATTTGAAGTCTTTATTGGGGGCAATCTTGAGATTGAGGTCTTCCAGTTTCAGGGAACTTTTCAGAACGGACTCCAGCTGTTTCGCGGTGTCGAGCGCAGCGGGGGAGACTGCTGCGGGACTGTCGGAGCTGAAGAAGAGGGAGTTCACACGAGCCGGTCGCGATTTAGGATCACGGCGTGAAGCAACGATTTCATCGAGATCGAGTTCTTGCTGCAGCGTCTTGAGGGAGACAAACAGATCAAGGGGCAACTGTTGATTGGGGAGCAGCGCGAGCCGCCCGGTTTTGGAATCGGCGTCGAGAATCGAGCTGACAGTGAGCGTGATTTCGACCGACTGTTCTTCCCGTTCTCCCAGCAGGGAGTCGCGGGGAATGGCAGAGGGGAGTTCGATCCAGAGCGTGATCTCATCGCCGACGGATGCCTGCAGCTGTTCGGCAACACGGGAGTTGAGGATCGCCTGATCGTCCTGAGGCGGAGGGAGATCCGGATGTTCGAGCAGCGACCAGAGTCGTTCATCGGTGCCAAAGATGTTAACCTGGCCGACGCGCAGTCGCTGGTCGTCCCGGTTTTTTTCGAGACTGCCTCGCAGGACCAGAGCCGGGGCGATGGTTTTGATCTGCTGTGGGAGGTCGGTGGATTTCGCGAGATCTTCGGCCAGCTGTTCACGGAAGAAGCGATGTCCGGAGACGACGAAATCGATTTTCCCCAGGCGATCGAGGGTCATCTGTCTCAAGCTGGCCCGCACGGAATCGCCCACGATGAGGGCGCCCCCAATAACTGCGGTGGCAGCGATGACACCCAGGAGAACCGCCAGGTTGGTGCGCCAGTGGTAGGTCAGACTTTTGATAACAAATCGCGCTTGATTCATGGAACGAACTCTTGCGAAGTTTGTAGTGAGTATTTCAGGCTGTTTCAGTCACGAGCGATCCGTCGCGCAATCGCTGATGCTGAGGAAACAGGACCGCCAGTTCGCGGCTGTGAGTGACACAGATCAGGACGGTATTCTGTTCCTGATTGATTTCCAGCAGCAGTTTGCCGATCGATTCGGTATTGATGCGGTCGAGGTTTCCCGTCGGTTCATCGGCCAGTAACAGACGTGGGTTATTAATCAACGCTCGGCAGACGGCGACCCGCTGGCGTTCGCCTCCGGAAATCTGGGCGGGCCGGTGATTGAGACGATCTTGCAGGCCGACGCGTTCCAGCAGGTGGCGGGCGCGTTCCTCAGCATCGGTTGAGGAACCCTGGTGGACCATCGTGGGGATCAGGACGTTTTCGAGGACCGAGAACTGAGGCATCAGGTGGTGGTCCTGAAAGATGAAGCCGATGTTTTGATTACGAAACTCGGCCTGCTCTTTCGCATTGAGTGTAAAGGGGTTTTCGCCGAACTGAATGACTTCCCCCGCGGTAGGTTCGTCGAGTACGCCGAGGATGTAGAGCAGTGTGCTTTTACCGGAACCGGAAGGGCCGGTGATGGCGAGGGCATCGCCGCGGTTGAGGGTGAGGTTCACGCCGGAGAGGATCGACAGCGATTCATCGGCGAGGGTGAACTGTTTGGTTAAATCGTGGACCACTAATTGCTGTTGAGCGTCATTCATGTCAGTCCCTGCCGGAGGAGTCAGGTTGTGGGATGCTGTGAGTCTTCAATTTTCTGTTGAATCCACTCGGGAATTTCGATGGATTTCATGGGGTCGCCGTGCGTGAAATGGCAGCAGACGGTTTTCATGCGTCCTTTGGCGATTCTGGTATCGTCTCTCCAGATATCGTATTCGATAGTCAGCGATTTGACGCCGAGACGTTCGATGGTCAGACGAATTTCGAGGAGATCACCGTAGTAAGCGGGGGACTCAAAAGAGCATTGCGCCGAGACGCGGGGCCAGCCGATGACGGAGCCGTCGGGCTGTTTATCGACGATGGTCATGCCGAGGGAGCGATAGTATTCGTGCTCGGCCTGTTCCATGTATTTATAGAAGTTGGAGAAGTGGACGATGCCGGCCATGTCCGTTTCGTGAAATTCCACACGACGAGTTGTTTTAAAAGTGCAGGACATGCATCTCTCAATAGAAATCAGAAAACAGCAGGCTGTGGACTGTGGTTTCAGACGCACAGCCTGCTGTGATAGTCGAACGTATTACAGGGCGATCCTGTGGAACTAATCTTCCGGGAAGAACCGCTCCAGGGCTGCCTTGCTGGGTGGTCTGGTCACCAGGGAGACCAGGATCATGGCAGCCGCCGAGGCGACAACCATGGTGGCTACCGGCATCATGCCCAGGAAGGTGTAGTTGGGTTTCAGTGCATAGTCTGCTTCTTTGAACAGGAAGAGCCAGGTGCCGATGGCAACGAGCACTCCTGCGTAGGCGCCGGCTTTGGTCAGGCGTTTCCAGTAGATGGCAGCAAAGATGATCGGAAACAGACTGGAGAACCCACTGAAGCACCAGACTCCCAGCGTGAACACACGCCGCGGTTCCAGCAGACTGAATCCGTATGTGATCGCCACAATGACAATAATAAACATGCGAGCCATGAAGACAACCTGCTTATCGGTAAAACGATCTTTTCCGCCATAGTGCACGACAATGTCTTCGGTAAACATGGTACCGATACAGAGGAACTGACTATCGAGTGACGACATGATTGCTGCCAGAATACCGGCTGTCAGGAAGCCGGCGAGGACAGGCGAGGTCATCTTTTTCACCATCGCTGCCAGCACTGCATTCGCCGGGAAGTGTGGCGGGAAGAGTGGTGCCCCCTGGAAGGTGGCGGAAGTCGCCCAGACACCAACCAGCACACAGGGAACCCAGACAATCATAATAAACAGCGGGTGTGCCACCACCGGCAGTTTGAATGTGGCAGCACTTCGGGCAGTCAGCCAGTGCTGGAACAGGTGAGGAAACATCCCGACCGAAAGAGGTACGAAAAAGTAAGTGAAGAAGACCAGCTTGCTCATTGGATGGGGTGCATCCGGTGCCCAACTGCTGGCGCGATAGACGCCCAGTGCTTTTTTGATGGTCCACTTTTTCCCCTTGGAAGGATCATCGGGATCCAGGTCATGTTCGGGGTGACCGATGTTTTCCGCGAAGATCAGCATGGCCTTTTCTTCTTCGGCATTCGCTTTACGCGGGTATTCACGCAGATCATGATGTGCCATGATGCCCTGCACCCATTTCTCAGGAAACGGATCGGGTATGACGCGGTCGTCCTGAGTTAACAGGGCTTTATTGATCTGTTCGTTGGTCAGTTTATACAGCTTTTTCTCGGGATCCTCGGGATCGGGTTGATTAGCATAGACTGCTTCCGCGGTGGTTTGCCAGTTGGGGAATCGCGGTTTGAATCTTTTGTAGGCTTCTGCTTTCTGCTCGTCGGTTAGTTTCAGAGTCTTGAGAATGCGACGGGCATAGTTGTATTTCGCGATTAAGGTCCATGTCTGGTAGCGTTCGGCATAGCGTTCGCGGTCCGCCGGATCGACGGCGCGCATTAATTTGGACGGGTTCTTTTCCAGTACGGCATGACTGGCGGCATCGAGTCCACCCAGTTTGTTTGAAATCACAACAAAGGTGACAACACCCAGAACCATAAACACAATGGTCTGAAAGGTATTAGCCCAGGCAGTGCCCCGCATCCCGCCAAAGAAAACGTAGATCAACACGACCAGACTGATGACCAGAGAACCGAGCCAGGGGGGAACGCCGTAATCGTAGTCAGCAAAGGAGCTTTCAAAGGCCCCTTCTGTAATACTGCTGATAACCACGCCGGACGACATCACGCCAATCAGCAGGTAAGGAATCACCAGGCCGACCAGGATGGGGAACAGGAGAATTCCGATGCGGTCACTTTCCAGGCGATCCCGGAAAAACTGAATCTGTGTGGTGTAACCGTATTTGTATCCCCAGGACCAGAGCTTAATCCCCAGCAGGAAGAAACAGAGGGAATGGATGATACCACTGGAAGAGGCGAGCATCCCGTAGACGCCAACTCCTTCTTTGTAGGCTTCGCCACTGGAGCCGACGAGCGCGAAGGCGGTCATCGTCGTTCCAAAAATGGACATCAGCAGCAGAAAGGGGCCAATCGAATGGCTGGCCAGCATGTAGTCTTTACTGGTTCCTTTGAACAGTCGACTGGAGAAGACACCCAGAAATAACAATAGAGCTAAATAGATTCCGATGATTACCAGCTGAGTCATTATTCTGTTTCTCCTGATTCCTGGGCCTGGGCTGGTGGTTCTTGTGCAACTTCTTCAAGGTGATGTGGCCAGGCAAACTTCGTGGCCAGGAACCAGACGATGGCAGCACCGATGGAGATCCCTGCCTGATAAAGCAGGGTGATCGGCATAAAGCCCAGAATGAGACGTTTATCGTCCCACAACCAGTTATCCTGGTGAATGATGATAAGCAGGACAACCAAGCCATATACGGTGTATCTCATGGGTCATCTTTTCTATGTTGACAGAGTCACTTCAGGAGGGTTTGCGAATGTCAGGTGTTAGACTGTGTCCAGTTTTACTGCGGCGTCTCCAGTGTCATTTGGACCGAGTATCATATTACGAGAGACGCTTTAGTTAAGGGTGGTGCGCTCAAGTACGGGTATGGGCGGGAGCAGGATACTCTGGATCCCGCTGAATCGCGTTGAGGTCCTATTGTGACAAATTCTCCGAAGAGTCACAACATACCGGTTAGAAATGTGTCAATAAACGGACTGATCTCATTGAGAACCGATGTTGAGTGTTAACGATTATTTACAAAAAATGATGTTTCACAGGCGGGGAAGAATCTTAAGATTCAAAGGAGTCATCCGGGCTTGCAAATGCAGGAATGTCTTCCCAGAATGGTGGTTTACACAGAATTGTTGATCATTTTCGATTAAGATTATTAGAGAATCTGGGGGATAGATGTTTCGTCTTATACTGGCTGTTTTATTTGCGATTCCTTTTCTGCTGACTTCAACAGCATTTGCTCAGGCCCCCAAAGGGGATAAAAAATTCGCGATTCTCGACATCAACAAGGTCGACAAAGACTTTCAGTATCAGGGTGAATACTATGGCTTGATCGGCAGTGACTGCTCGTGGTGTGGTGAAGCGGCTCTGGGTTTACAGGTTGTCGCCCGAGGCGATGGCCAGTTCATTGCATCGCTCTACCATGGCGGACTGCCCGGAAATGGCTGGGACCGTTCCGCTCGTATCGAACTGGAAGGGGCGCGGGAAGGCGATGTATTATTCCTGACCGGTGGTGATTTTCAGTTACAGGTTTTGCATGGCGGTGTTGTCGATGTGCGGGACGAGGCTGGGCACCTGCTGGGGCAGTTGCTGAAAACTCAGCGTCGCAGCATCACGCTGGGAGCTACCCCTCCACCTGGGGCAACGGTTCTGTTTGACGGCACTTCAACGGATATGCTGAAAGATGCCGAAATCACAGAGGAAGGCCTGCTGAAAGAGGGGACGGAGTTTAAGAATAACTACCGCAGTTTCCGTCTGCACCTGGAATTTCGCCTGCCTTATATGCCTTATGCCACAGGACAGGCCCGCAGTAACAGTGGTGTTTATCTGCAAAGCCGCTATGAAGTTCAGATTCTCGATTCATTCGGACTGGAAGGAGTTGAGAACGAATGTGGTGGGCTGTATAAGCAGAAACGGGCCGATGTGAATATGTGTTTTCCGCCTCTCAGCTGGCAGACCTATGACATCGCTTTCGTGGCACCCAAGTTTGATGCCGACGGGAAAAAGATCAAAAATGCCTTCATTTCAGTGCTGCTGAATGGTGTTCCCGTGCATCAGGATTATTCCATCATCGCGAAAACAGGTGGAGGCAAGCAGGAAGGACCCGAACTGTTTCCGATCAAACTGCAGGACCATACCAATCCGGTACGTTTCCGAAATATCTGGATTGTGGATTTGAGTAACCAGCCCGATCCGGTTTATTGCACGCCTTGTCAGTCTTTGGCATGTGAGCAGTAATTGATGGTTTGACCCGTGTCAGCATCAGATTTTCCGTTCGCATCTTGCCTTGCTGATGGGAACCGGTACAATAAGACTGCGGCGTCATAAGCTGCCGTCCTGTACGAGTATACGAATAGAAATGACTGTTTGAATTGACTCGAACTATTGTACTTTTCCGGTTTGAAACCAGGGTGGGAAAGGACAACGCACGGAAAGTCTGTAGATCTGATGGATTATTCACTCTTAGCCATTCTTGCATTGATCGTTGCGTTGTTAATGCTGGTTGCCGAGATCTTTCTCCCCTCCGGCGGAATCATTGCCGTATTGGCGTTAACCAGCATCGCCGGCTCTGTCTGGGCGGCCTGGATGGCCTGGTGGGGGACCAGTCCAGGGTTATGGTGGACTTACATTGCCAGTGTGATCGTCCTGATTCCGACGACACTGGCGTTTGCAGTACGAATCTTCCCCAATACTGCCTGGGGGAAGAAAGTGATTCACGAAGTTCCTACTCTGGATGAAGTTACGGGGTTTCGTGAAGAAACCGAACATCTGCGATCTTTGATTGGAAAGATTGGAAAAACGCAAACTCTTTTAAACCCCAGCGGGTTCGTGCTCGTTAATCATGAAAGACATCACTGCGAAAGCCAGGGTATGATCGTGGATGCTCAGGTGGATGTGGAGATTATTGCAGTGGAAGGGACGCGGCTGGTTGTCAAGGTTGTCAAACCTCCGGTCGCGGATGAAACGAAGTCGGGAGAAAAATCGGCAGCTACTGATGAAAGAGCGACTGATGAATCATTCGACTTTGAAGTGCCGGAGAACTGAATCTGAAGGTCGTCTCTGGATGCTGAACGTAGTTTACTTTACAATAAGTAAATCAAAATGGAGTAACAGGTTTTAAATAGTTGATTTCAGCTGTTTCTGAACATCACCTGGATTTAGATTTTCTTAGGATTGGAAAGCAGGAATGAACGCCTTGAATCTTTTCGCTGCCGAAGCCGAAGGTAGC
>JAGQQP010000020.1 GCA_020426085.1 Planctomycetaceae bacterium
TACACTCGACCCAGTTAAACGTCGTTGACTACGACGTATCTGAGGGACAGATGCGCGGACGTTTTTATCTGAATTTATATAGCCCGGAAACACGCCGTTATCAGGTCAACGTCAAATCTTCCGTTCCTGCAGAATCGAAAGATCAGCCTCACTTTCCGACTCACCTCAGCTGGAACGGACTACCAGAATCAACGTTTGCAGGCATGTATCGATCCGCGGAAGGAACGATCACCGGTCCCGAATACCAGTTTTCAAAACAATCAAAGGGCATCGAAAACCTGCCGGTTTTAAAGTGGGGGACCAAGAGCCTGCTGGCGGAGTGGAATCAACAGAAATCAGATCTGGTGACTTCCAAATTGACAGGAAACAACCTGGGGCAACTTTCGGGAACCCTCACTCATCAGTTTTCCGGTCCCCTGAAGGACTGGGTGCTGGCGTATGGAAATCGAGTCTATCTGCCGGTTACCAATCCGGAACAGCTTGAGCAGTCTTACATCCCGGCCAATCAGGCCTGGTCGATCAATGGTCCCCGTATCGAATCGAGGAATATCAAAGGGTATCTGACCCGGTCAGTCTCGCGTCGGATTGAACAGAAAGGGCAGAACAATGCCACCATTGTAACGGTTCAGACTGATTACAATCCATTTGCCAAAAACACTTATGAAATCCTCAAAATCCTGACGTTCCACGATATGTCGGGGGGGTATGGCTACACCGGGCTTTCCAACATCTCAGGCGAACAGCTGGATCTCTCTGAACAACTTCGTCTGGGAAGAGCGGTCCTGTTCGCCAGGCTGGACACACCACTCAGTGTTGCAGAACTGGATGAAAACCAACTCGATCAGAAACATCAGGATACATATATCCGAGTCGTGATCCCCGTAAGTATTTCCATCGATATTCAATATGAACTACCGTCATTAGACAAAAAAGACGAAGAGAAAAAAGATCAGCAGGACACACCGTCCGGGAGCGATAACGAGTGATTGAAACACGGAATTTAACAAAACGCTACGGCAATTTGATTGCTGTAAATAACATTAACCTGAACCTGGGTGAAGGTGATGTTTTTGGTTTTATCGGTCCGAATGGCTCAGGTAAAACGACAACCATGCGGATGATCGCCACCTTACTCAGTCCCGATTATGGTGAAGCGTATGTATGCGGTAAGTCGATTTATACACATCCGGAAGAAATCAGACGCCTGGTCGGCTTCATGCCTGACTTTTTCGGCGTCTATGATGATATGACGGTGATTGAATATCTCGAATTCTTTGCCTCTGCTTATCGGATAAAAGGGCCGCAACGTCGAAAAATCTGTGAGGAAAAGCTGGAACTGGTCGACATGACATTCAAACGGGATGCGATGGTCAACCAGCTCTCCCGAGGCCAGACACAACGCATCGGCCTGGCACGCGTACTGTTGCATGAGCCTCAGGTACTCCTGCTCGACGAACCAGCCAGTGGCCTGGACCCGCGCGCACGAATTGAAATCCGGAATCTGTTGAAACGACTGGGTGAACTCAAAAAAACCGTCATCGTTTCCAGTCATATTCTTCCCGAACTCGCGGACGTCTGTACGCGCGTCGGAATGATTGAAAAAGGAAACCTGATTGTCGACGACAATGTCGATGAAGTGATGAAAAAGGCTCGACAACAAATTATCCTGCACGTTGGTGTTGGCGAGAATACTGATAAAGCGGCAGCTCTGCTGCAGGCGCACGAGCTGGTTTCCAAACTCGAAGTCAAGAAAAACGTCATGCTGGTGACGTTAAAAAATGACGTGAAAGATTACACCTTTATCCCCTCGCTGCTGATCAGCGAGGGGTTCAAACTCAGCCTGTTCCGCGAAGAGGAAATCAACCTCGAAACGGCATTCATGGAACTGACGAAAGGACTGGTCCAGTAATCCCAGCAGGCGATCTACTTCTTCTTTTTGGCAGCAGCCCGTTTGGCTTTACGGGCCGCTTCCTCTTTTTCTTCAGCTGCTCTCACTTCAGCTTCCGGCTTGCGCACCTGCTGCAATAACCATTCATAGACTTCCGGATTATTATAGGTTTCTGTCCAGGAATCGTGACCAGCTTCCGGATAAATGGTGAATTTCACGTCTGATTTCTCTTTCTTCAGAACATCCACCAGAGTCTGGGATCGCTCAATGGGCACTGCAGTATCTTTGCCTCCATGAAACACCCAGATCGGAACGTGTTTGATTTTCTTGACCCAAAACTTCTCACCGCCTCCGCAAATGGGCACCAGCGCAGCAAAACGATAGGGAGTGTAAGCCGCCAGTGACCAGGTTCCAAAGCCTCCCATACTTAATCCGGTCACATAGATGCGGTCTTTATCGACCTTATATTTCTTCTCGATGTCATTCAACAGCGCAGTCAGTTCGACCGGCTGCCAGAGTTGCTCTTTAGGGCACTGAGGAGAAACAACGATAAAGGGGAACTGCTTGCCATTTTTGATCAGCTTTGGCGGGCCATGAACCGTCACCAGATCCAGATCGTCTCCCCGCTCTCCTGCTCCATGAAGAAACAGGACAAGAGGCCATTTCTCTTTTTTATCATAGTTCTCAGGAAGATAGAGCAGATATTTCATCTTCACAGGAATCGTGGTATTCAGCTCGGCGGCAGACTGATTTCCTGTTTCCTTTTGCTCTGCTGCTTGACCGGAAACAGGCATCACACACGCAGTAAACAGGAAACAGACGGATATAATTCGATTTAACATCTGGTTTTTTCTCCCGACTAAAATGTTATCTCTGATAAAATAAGCAATTCAGGAAACGAGCATGACAGAGAGCCCTAAAGACTTCAAGCAAAAAGGGTTCTCAAATTTCGTCTGAAGATATCCTTGCCGATCAAATCCTGGAAACCCAGGAAATATAAGAAACATGAAGAACCTGCCTTTATAACTGCGTTCACTTCACTCCACATGCCCTAAGTCCAGAATGGTCTTCTACCATCACCGAATTTTTGATAGAGTTCGGGCTCAACTCTCAATTTCTCTCCCTTCCTATCATTTAAACTCAACTCCCCTCTCACACATGAATTCTGCGACTTCTTGCGGAAATCTGGTTTCTCAATTTGATTCTGATTCCAAACGAGTTTCCAGGAAACCGTTCTGGATGGGAATCGTGTTATGCTGCGCATCACTTTTCGGATGTCAGAAAAGCATGCTGCAAAACGTCCGAGAAACTCCGCTGGCAGCATCCCTGAAAGAGAAAGTCACTCGTAAAGTTCCCAAAGATCTCGAAGGATTACAGGTTTATCTCTCTCGTGATCTGTGGGTGCGAAATCATAACTGGTCTCCGGAACAGGAATGGAATACGTTTCAGAAAAATAAAACAGAGTCTCACCTCGCGCCGCTTGAGGTTCAACGCTGGGTCTTTGGATCCGTTGACCAGAATACTCTGTTAAGCGAAATCAGCGGCCAGCAACCCTCACTCGATCCTGAACAGACAGCTGCAGAACCTGAGTCCAAACCTGAGCAGCCCGTTCCCGAGCAGACAGCCAAATCAGATTCGAGAGCTCCGGACAAACAGCAAAAACCCGAGATTTGGTCGTTTAACGCATTTCAGGACTTTTTTTCCGATCAGAATAAACATCGTTCAAAATTATCAGAGAATCAGCGATCAGACAAATTAGTCGCACTTCAGGAACTGTCTACATGGGACAACCTGGCTGGCTGGAATGCAGCGATCCTCTGGGCGACAATATCCCCTGCGACGGCGATTGAGGCTCTCCCTGTTCTCGAGAAAGTGGCTCTGGATCAGACAGATGCGTCACCCAATAAATCTGGTAATGATCCCGGGAAGCCCGATCGGACCGCAGTCTCAGAGGCAATGCAACATGCTGCCTTGAATGCGATCTCACTGGTTCTTTCTCAGGCCGATGCGATTCCGCTCGAAACACGAACCAAATTGTCACAGCGACTGCAGCGTCCCGATCTTTCAGTTGAACAAAGAAGCGAACTCTATCTCGCGCTGGCCCGCTTCATGTCGCCTGCCAGTATCCCCTCACTGGATCGCTCACTGGAAATCAGTGAGCAGAGTGCAATCGCTCCCAAAGAGTTGAGGCGTGCAGCTTTACAAGCCTGCATTCTGCATGGTCACTGGTTTCATTCTGAACAGAGCCAGCCTAATCATCCTGACGGAATTCACACCTTTAACCCCGAGGAATGGCCAGCGAACATCATGCAGGTTCGCTGGGACACCGATGCGGAGATGCGCTGGAACTTCGGCTACTGGGCTGCTTTAATTCACCTCTCTGACGCCGAAACAATTCTCATATCCCAACTCAGAGATGCTGATCGCACGGTTCAGACCAAAGCCATCGAACATCTGGGATTGATCAGATCAGAAACAGCCCTGCAGGTCCTGAAAGAGTATGCAGCACGTCCGGCAGAAAATCTCCGGGTAGTGGCAGCAAAGGGTCTCAGTTCCTGGGGGCCGATGCACCTGATTCCACTGAAAAACGACACTTCCTCCGCTGTCAGGCTGGAAGTCGCCTGGGGACTGGGAAAAACTCCAACAGCTGAATCCGCCTTACATCTTCGTTCCCTGATTAATGATCGCAGCTCCCAGGTACAGTCTACTGTCATTCAAGCCATTTCTGACTGGCCCGATGATCTCGCCGTGCCTTTGCTTCTGGATGGCATCCAGGAAGGAATCTATAAAACACGTCGTCAAAGCATTCTGCAACTGGTCGACCGGACCGGCCTGGGAGGCTCTATATCGATTGAGGCTTCGCATCAGGAACGAGTTGCTGCTGTCAATGACCTGGTCCAGAGTGGCCGGCTCCCGGGAAGTTTCTGGGGGCAACTCATGCAACAGGGACTGAAAACAAACCAGGAAGTCAACCAGGGGCGCAGTGCTGAACTCCAGTCCTACTTTCAAACCCTGATCAATCAACCACGGGAATCTGCTGAATATCAACAAGCCTACCAGGAACTCGCAAACATCAGTCCCGCTGAAGTCAAAGTGCTGGAAAAACTGATCCGAGAAACTTCGATCGAAATCCCCGGAGAAATCTATACTGATCTACTGGCCGACCTGAGTCCGGAATATGCGGCGTTGAATCAATTGACCAGCCCCCATATCAACGACCGACGTGAAGCCGCACAACAGTTGTTTGTCAGTTCGCAGAACATCTCACTCAATCCGGTAGTAGTCGCCCGTCTGCGTAAGCTGATGGCACACGAACAGGACCGACTGGTCTGGCGGATTGTGATGTCCTCTGTTGAAAAGGATAACTATGAGGAGGCTGCCCAGCTGGCATTGCTGGCAATCAATCATAACTGGCCTGATATTAGAATCCTGGGCTGCGAATATTTTGGTTCGCATGGCTTACCACAGTATGCAATCTGGCTGCTCCCACTGCTGGATGACAAGAACCACTCTGTTCAGCTGGCTGCCATCCAGGCCATCGGCCAATGTCATAACCCTATTGCCATCTCAGGTACTCAGAAGCCAGGTGAAAGTCAGAATTCGGCAACTTCACTGCGCTCTCTCATGACCCATTCAAATCGACGAGTACGCTTCGAAACAGTCGTGGCACTCAGCCGGCTGGGCGATTTTGCCGGCATGCAGGAACTGCTGCGACTTTCAAACGATACTCAGATTTCCATGAGAAAAGAAGCCGTAAGGGAGATGGGAAACTCAGGGCAGACACGTTTTGTAGAACCTCTGATCCAGATGGCCTGGACCGAGCGAAACAATACGACACTCAAAGAGATCCTGAGCAGTCTTGACAAACTGGTGCCTGAATCGGAGCGGCCATCCAGTCTGAATCCTCAGCTGGACCAGTCAGATCGGGCTAAAATCTGGATGAACTGGTGGCAAACACAACACTCTGGACAAGGTTCCCGCCTGTTTACAGGGCGTTAAGTATGAATTCTTGTTTTTGATGTACGTGATGGTTGTTCTCCTCTCCGGGATATCAGTATCATGGATGTTAAATCATTAAAATTCTCTCCAAAGAATGTTTTCATCACTGCGGAACTACTACATGGCTAACTACCACGACGACTTTCAACTGGAATGGCATGGAAATACGGTCGTAATCATCCCTGCGAGCAATGTAGAGTCAATGAGCTGGGATCTGATTGAACAGGCCGCTGATATTGTCATGGCACCATTGCAGGAAGTCGAAATTCCAATGGTCGTTTTCGACCTGAGCGATGTCAGTTATTTCGGCTCCGTGTTCCTGGCGCTGCTGTTGCGCTGCCATAAACATGTCCGCAGCCGAGGAGGAGAGTTAGTTTTGTGTGGTGCCAGCAAGATGGCCAACGAACTCTTACGTATCACTGCTCTGGACACGCTCTGGGCTATTTATGAGACCAGAGATGAAGCGCTGGATGCCCTGATGGGCTGACCGGGGAATCTGGTCTCACATTCGTCTCGACCCGCTATGTTAAAGGATTAATGGATCATGTCGAGGAAGTATCGAAAAACACGCCCCGGCGTCTCAGAGTCTGACGTATTACCAACAGAACACAGTTCGGAACTCTATCCGCATCAGTCTATCGTTGCCAGTATCAAAGAGACGGCCGATAAACTCAAACAGGATCAGGCAACCCGTGGCGATCTCAAAATTCTGGATCGCGCCTTAAAAGAGTTAAGGTACGCTTTCAAAGTTTTTACCCCCTACCGAAAGCAACGCAAAGTTACCGTCTTTGGCTCTGCCCGCACCAACCCCGACGATCCTTCCTATCAGCAGGCGTTGCAGTTCGGACGGAGAATGGCGGAAGAAAAATGGATGATCGTCACGGGAGCAGGTCCAGGAATTATGGAAGCCGCCCATGTCGGTGCCGGAACTGACATGTCTATGGGCGTCAATATCATGCTCCCTTTCGAGCAGGAACCCAATTACGTTATCCATAAAGACGAAAAGCTGGTCAACTTAAACTACTTCTTCACTCGCAAACTCCTGTTCGTCAAAGAAGTTCATGCCATTGTCTGCTGTGCCGGTGGTTTTGGAACTCTGGATGAAGCATTTGAAACGCTGACTCTCGTACAGACGGGGAAACGCGACCCCATGCCGATCGTACTCCTGGATGCCCCGGGAGGATCTTACTGGAAAGACTGGGAAGAATTTCTCAAAAACAATCTGCTGAAACAGGAATTGATCTCGGAAGAAGACCTGTCCCTGTTTCATGTTACAGATGACCTGGAAGATGCCGTCGACGAAGTGATCGGTTTTTACAGTGTCTATAACAGTATGCGATATGTAAAAGGGCGGCTCGTCCTCCGTCTGCATGTCGAACCGAGTAATGAATTTATCGAAAAGCTGAATGATGAATTCAAAGATATTCTCGATTCCGGGATCATTACAAAGGTCAGCGCACACGAACTGGAAAAAGATGATGACCACCTGTCGGATCTGCCTCGTATTTCACTCGTGTTCAATCGCAAAAATCTCGGTCGACTGCGGCAGTTGATTGATCGCATCAACACGGAACTGGGACCACAAAGTTCAGAAGAAACTGAAGAGGAAGAATAACGTTTTAGCAGGAATCAGAGGGCGGCTTATCCGAGCAGGCTTTTGAACTCATCTTCATGTTTCAACAGCTCCTGTAATTTGACCATCGAACGGCTGATCATCACGCGGACGGCAACATCCGATTTATCCAGTTGATCTGCAATCTCTTTTGCAGACAGGCCTTCTACATATTTCAAACGAATCGCTTCCCGATTCTCTTCGGGCAGACTCTCCAGCGCCATCAACAGCTTCATCTCCTTAGCCCCACGGGAAAATGCCTGGCTGGGACTGGTGATACTGGCCACCAGCAGATCCATAAAACCCTGCCCTGCCCCTTCAGCGGAGACCGGTTGTCTGACTTCGCGTCCGGCGGCCCGTTTCTGAACCTGAAAATACTTTCGATGGTTATCAATAATCCGGCGTTCTGCGAGGTTGCATAACCAGTTGAACGGCGGTTTCTGTTCGAAATCCATACTCTGAAGAGTCTCTACTGCATTTAAAGAGACTTCCTGCAGGATGTCCGAGGCCTCCACTTTCGACTTCAGCGCATCACTCATATTTTTATTAATAAATGCCAGCAGAGGAGCACGATGCAATTCCAGAAAAGTCAGCAAAGCCGGCTCACTCCCCTGTTTGATCTCTTCAATCAGAATCTCGATCTCAGTCGTCATAAGTCACTCAATTTCCTGCTAAATCAAGTCATTCGATTCTGTGGCGTGTTCTGCTTTCCTACCCGTTCCTGATCGGTTATCATGCCTGTTCGAGGCGCATTTCTGACATCGTTATACCATCAATACACCCAGCCATCCACTGAAACTTTCAGGATAAACGAATCGTCCGTCAGTCCTGTATTGGCAGGTGATCGATGCCAGGCGAACCCGCCAACGAGTATGTAGACCATTTCAGCCAAAGTGCCAATCCAGATCTGATAAGACACAATGTCGGATCTTCATCCAGAAATTTGGGAGCTCAATGTTGTCTGCTTCAGAGTCAAACCAGGACGCTTCAGAAAGTCAAATCGAGATAGATGCACTTACCGAAGTGATGGAGCGGTTTGTCAGTGAGTGGGAATCCCGCGAGTCTCCCCCCCATTTGAAGGACTACATACCAACTGCAGATTCCAACAACCGCTTCCTGCTGATTGAGTTAATAAAAATTGATCTGGAATATCGCTGGCAACAATTTAATTTCCCCCGCCGTATCCTCGAGTATCTCGATGAATTCCCCATACTGGAAAAGCCGGAGGTTCCGGTTGATCTACTGTATGAAGAATTTCACCTGAAGCGTAAAAATGGTTTCAAAGTTGACCCGGAAGAATACATCGGCCTGATCCCCACATCGAATGCTCAAATCAGACAACTCTTCGACCTGGACCATGCTTACAGCACGACAAGAATACTCGACCACTCCCGGCAGCAGGCATGCTCACAGTTTAAGCCGGGGGATACGGTAGAAGACTTCGAACTGTTAACACTGCTGGGGAAAGGTGCTTTTGCCAAAGTATTTCAGGCACGACAAAATTCCATGCAACGCATAGTGGCATTGAAAATATCGGAAGACTCCAGCGATGAACCACAAACGCTTGCTCAACTGGATCATGACAACATCGTGCGCGTATTTGATCAGCGATTGCTGACAGATCAGAAAATCAGATTACTCTACATGCAATACCTGCCTGGAGGTACGTTACAGCCGGTTGTCGAAATTGTTCGCAAAACTGCCCCTGATGAACGCTCTGGAAGAATTCTGATAAACGCGCTCGATCAGTCTCTGGATCTAAGAGGCGAATCAAGGGCTGCGGAATCGATTACTTTTCAGAAGTTTCAATCTTTAAACTGGTCAGAAACAATCTGCTGGCTGGGAATCCGACTCGCTCAGGCTTTGGACTATGCCCATCAAAAAGGAGTGTTGCACAGGGATATTAAACCCGCCAATGTTCTGCTGACTGCAGAAGGTATCCCAAAACTGGCAGACTTCAATATCAGCTTCAGTTCCCAGGTCACGGGCACAACCCCGGCCGCTTACTTTGGAGGCAGCCTGGCGTATATGTCGCCTGAGCAACTGGAAGCCTACGACCCCACCGATCCCAGGCAAGCGGAAAGCCTCGACGAACGAAGTGACCTGTACTCACTGGGGCTCATGCTGGCGGAACTCTTAACGGGAATTCGTCCCTTTCATAATCCAGAACTCCAGTCGGGCTGGTCCGATCTGCTGAAACAGATGATCCAACAGCGTAAAACGGGAATCTCCCTGGCTGCCAGTCTGCAACATTTACCTTCCGACTGTCCGGAACATCTGGTCTCCGTCCTGCAGAAATGCCTGGAACCCGATCCTGCCCGCCGCTGGAGCTCAGGCGCTGAACTTGCCAGTCAACTCGAACTCTGCCTGAATCCCCGGGCACAGCAGATCCTGTTTCCATCATCGAAAAACTGGTTTTCCAAACTCAAAGGCTGGGAAGTAACAATTGTCATCCTGATTGTGGCCATTCCCAATATTCTGGCCGGAATGTTTAATTTCTTTCACAATCAGAAACATATTATTGAACACTTAAAAAATTCACAGGACGCCTTCTGGAAGATTCAATCTGCGATCAACCTGATCGCTTATCCAACAGGACTCGGTCTGGTCGGCTGGTTAACATGGCTGCTTTTGCGGTTTGCAGCTAATAGTGAAACAGGGGCAAAGCCAGACCTGCAAAAAAGTGTGGTCATGCAAAAACGCTGTCTCCGCCTGGGGCACTATGCCGCGCTGATCTGTACGGCGGAGTGGATCATTGCCGGAATCGCATATCCGGTCAGCATGCATTATGCGATTGGTTCACTGCCAGCTACCGCTTATATTCATTTCCTGAGTTCTCTGCTCCTGTGTGGCCTGATCGCTGCCAGTTATCCTTTCTTTGGTGTCACTTATTTCAGTCTGCATACTATCTACCCGCGATTGATCCAGAATTCGGATTTCACACAACTGGCTCCCGACTCCTATCAGCAACTCAAACGCTTGAGCTGGGTCTATCTGATCATGGCCTTCCTGGTACCAACGCTGAGTATCGCTTCGCTGGCGATGATCAATCTGAATGACAAAATTGCCATCGGCATTCTCACGGTTGCCGGGACACTGGGAGCAGTCAGCATCTTCCGTATTTTTCAGACCCTGCAGGCTGATCTGGATGCACTTGAAGAACTCTCGCGGCGAGTCCACACTTCTCCCCGATAATTTCCCCTCGACACACAATCTTCGTAACTCCTTTCATTTCAGCCATTAACAATGACCGGCGACGTGCATTTTCTTCGTTTCCAATATTTTATTCAAAATTTCTGTAACAGATTTTAATCGTTCCCGCTTGGTGAAGTGTGAGACACACAACACTAAACCAAAATAATAAGGGACGAATTGATGAAAACTTCAGCCACTCTGTTCACATGTTTTACAGTATCTATGATTTTGGCTTCCGGAAATGCGTCAGCTGGAAACAATCGCTTTTCAGGTAAATCAAGTAAGAACTCATCCAGCCACTCTTTCAAACAACACGGAAACCGAAACAGTCATTCCCGAGGAAACCAGTTCAGCAATCGTTCCAATTACTCACAGTTCAAAAATAAATCATCGAATCAGCATCACTTTCAATACAAGAAACCTGCTTCAAATCAAAATCACTTCAAAACGTCCTTCAACTCAAAGACAAACAATGATCAGTTCAAATCTGCCCCCAAACAGAATCGTTCATTCAACGTCAATCAAGTAGATCATAAAAAACAGAATTTCACACAGCACAAAGTAATCCAGCATCCTTACAATACCAAACAGAACCCGGTCAAATACAACAAGTTTCAAGGCCGTCATCAAAACGGACACAACAACGTACACCATGGACATCACCACTGGAATCGCCCCTGGATTCATATCAATACTCGTCCCTGGTGCCCCCCTGTCTGTCGCCCCTGGTATCCCGTTGCGTGTGCCGACCCGATTTTGACTCCCTGTGTAATCACAGCATGTGCCCCCATCTACTATAATGAAGCTGGTGAAACAGTAGCTGTCACTACCACAGAAACTGTCACTGAAGAAGTCGCTGAAGCCGAAACCACCACAGAACCGGTTGAACAGGAACGACTGGAACTGGTATCCGGGAAACTGTTTCAGCTCTCAGCTGAAGGACTGGGAGATGACCAGGGTATGGTTGTTCTGGAAATCAATGAAATGGGACTGCCAGCGAAAATTGAAAAATGGGAAGACAACATACTGGCTTTCCAGACTCCTCAGATCGGACTGGCCAAAACAACAGAAGCCAAAATGCATGTAATGAACAGTAAAGGCCAGTTACTGGCAACGCTGGACATCAACCTGTTACCTGCTACAGAAGATGTAACGAATCCGGTCGCTTCCAACTGAGCAGTTTTCACTCTGAGATTATATAAAAAGCGTCTTTGAACAGTTCAAAGACGCTTTTTTCACATTGAAACCATTGTATTTTTATTTAGATTTCAAACTCGAAAAGATCCCGCCACCATGATATAGGGCCTTGTCGGCCAGTATCTCTTCCAGTCGCAGCAGCTGATTATATTTTGCCAGCCGTTCACTGCGTCCGACCGAGCCAACCTTAAGCTGCCCGGCCCCGGTGGCAACAACCAGATCGGCAATGGTTGTATCTTCCGTTTCTCCACTCCTGGCAGAAACCACAGGCCAGTAACCATGATCGATGGCCAGCTTTAAAGTTTCCAGGGTTTCAGTCAGTGTTCCAATCTGATTCAGCTTAATAAGAACACTGTTAGCAGTCTGGCTGTCGATTCCCTGTTGCAGGCGTTTGGGATTGGTCACAAACAGATCATCACCAATTAACTGAACGCGGTGCCCCAGGCGTTCTGTCAGTTTCTTCCAGCCAGACCAGTCGTCTTCGGCTAATCCGTCTTCGATACTGATAATGGGATAGGTGTCGACCCAGCGTTCCAGCATATCGATTACATCATCGGATGAGAGAGCTTCGTCTCCCGTTGCATTCAGATGGTAAGTGCCGGTCTCTGCGTCGTAGAAGTGTGTACTGGCCACATCCAGTCCAATCGCCACATCTTCACCGGGGGTCAGTCCTGAAGTTTCGATAGCAGCAACGACATATTTGACTGCTTCACTGTTGCAGCTTAATTTCGGACCATAACCGCCTTCGTCGCCGATGAGGGTTCCTTCATGACCGGTCTTATTGAGAATCTGCCCCAGACGACGGTAAATCGTCACGATCCATTCAAAAGCCTGACGATACGAAGTGGCACCGACAGGCAGAATCAGAAAGTCCTGAAAATCCAGATTACGACCGGCGTGTAATCCCCCGGAGATCATATTGACCATCGGCAGAGGCAGAGACATCGATCGGGACAGTAGACTCGTCCGTTGGCTCAGTTCAGTTTCTTCAGCAAACCCGGAACTGATATAATCAGACCAGATATCAGCAAAACGTTCGACCGGTGTCTGCCCCTGTGATTCCGCAGCAGCGTAAGCGGTTGCTAGTGAAGCTCCCAGAATTGCATTCGCTCCCAGACGTGACTTATTCTCGGTTCCATCCAGTTCGCAGAGAATTGCGTCGATACCACTCTGGTTCGAAGCATCCTGTCCGATCAATGCAGCAGCGATTTCCCGTCTGACATTTTCAACTGCCTGCGTGACCCCTAAACCATCGAATCGGTTTTCATCCTGATCACGTAACTCAACGGCTTCAAATTTTCCGGTACTGGCTCCACTGGGAACAATCGCACGACCGCAACGGGAACCGGCACAACAGACCTCAACCTCCACTGTCGGATTACCGCGGCTGTCATAAATTTCGCGTGCGTGGACATACTCTATTTGTGTCATTTCAGATCACACTCCCAACCGTGATTTTCAGACTCATTTTTCATTAACAGTGATATCCTGATTCAATCTCTCAGGATATCAGAACCGAACAAAATCTTCACCCATAGCCCCTTCAGGAATTCTGCATCTCACTTAATCTTAATGTTGCCTGATGTATCGTAGAAGGTGGATCAAGAATCAGTGAGAGTGCAAACGAACGGACCTGATCCTGCAGATCTGCTTCGCTGAGATAATCAACCGTACTCTTGCCATCAACGCGGGCCAGCATACAGGCAGCCAGATGACGGATCGTACGACGTTCCAGTTCCTGCTGTGACATCTTAACGGCTTCTTTATCTACGGCGTCAGACAGAGAAGATATTTCAGTCAGATACTGATCCCAGAAGCATTCCACCAGTTGCATACAATGAGTGCCCCGCTCACGAAAGAAAACGGCTTTCAACATCAGATGACTCAAAAAGAACCCCAGATCAAATGCCGGATCGCCGTAGTGGGCTGTCTCAAAATCGACGAGATGAATCTGATCTCCCGCAATCAGAATATTTTTAGGACTGAAATCAGCCAGAACCAGACAGATACGATTTTCCTCCATTTCACCGATCAGATCATTTACCCAGTCTTTAATTTCCGGATGGGCTCTCACAATAAATCGATAAAAGGGGTCAATGCGTAGCTGGTCAAAGATTTTCCAGTCACCCCAGCGTTCCTCAAACAACGGATTGAGAAAGCTCAGCCTGTGAATGGCCCCCAGATACTTCCCCAATCTTGCAGCAATGGACAGATCAAATATTCCATCCAGTAATTCTGCTTTCCAGACTTTGTGATCCTTATCGATTGCTTCCATCGCAAACAGATAATTATCGCGATCCTCAAACAGAACGCGGGGAACGACTCCCGCCGGCAGCAGATTCTGCAATTCCTGCATCACTTCCAATTCGCGCCAGATCCGTTCCAGCTGACTGAACCACTCAGCCTGAGTTCGCAGCTGCTTCCTTGATTGCTTGATGACATAATCATCACCAGCCTCGCGACCTATACGAATGACTATATTCGAAACTCCCCAGGCGAGCGCTTCAGCAGATGCGTCTTCCTCGACGGGTAATTGCTGTGTTTCCTTCAGGTAAACAATGGCATTTTCAGCCGTGATCTCCCGGATCATGATGATTTCCCATAAGTTATTGGCGCATTAGCTTTTTTGAAGCAGGAGTCAAGATCCACCAGGTGTGTCGAACAGACATCAGGGAACTCCCTGTTTCCAGCCTCTCATTGAAAATTATGACGCTGCCTGTCAGGTTCTGCCACTGTATTAACCGTTGTCATCAGTATAATCTGATGGGACACAGCCTTTACCTGACCGGCCCTATATTAATAGCCGGTAATCTGAGTTGTGAAAATGTTGTATTATGAACAACTTTTTATTGCCAGACCCGTTTTGTATGCTGTAAGATGATAATATTGGGATAGTTGTAGTAAATAGCTATTTCAGCTTGATGAGTGATTACCAATCTCACACCACGTCAAAGTGGTATCCTTCCAGTGAACCACAGGATTATTTTCTATGTTGTCCACAAAATCAGCTTCTCGTTTCATAATGTTTTTTTCTGCAGCCTGTCTGGCACTGGGTCTGAGTACGACACTGGAAGCAGGAAATAAACCAATTCCTCCTCAGAAATATGATCCTTCAGCAGAAAAAGCTGACGATATTTATGAAGCAATGGAAGCTGGTCTGGTCAACGTCAAAATTATCGCCAAAAACTCAAAAGGCGGCAAAGTTCTGATCACCAACAATAATGAGAAACCACTCAATGTGAAACTACCGGAAACCTTCCTCGCAGTTCAGGTCCTGAAACAGGGTGCTCTGGGTGGTGGACTTGGCGGTGGCGGACTCGGCGGTGGTCTAGGTGGCGGCGGACAAGGTGGTCAGGCTCAGACAACAGGTGGTGGTGCAGGCGGTGGTCTGGGTGGCGGACTTGGTGGTATGGGAGCCGGTGGCGCTGGTGGTGCCGGTGGTGGATTCTTCTCTATCCCTCCAGAAAAAACAGTTGCGATCAATTACACATCTGTTTGCCTCGAACATGGTAAAGCTGAACCAGCACCTCGTATGGAATACCGCATGGTCAAAACAGAAGAGATGGTCAAAGATCCTGCATTACAGGAACTGCTCCGATTCGTTGCAACAGGCCGAGTGAATCAACAGGCAGGACAGGCTGCAGCCTGGCATCTGGCAGACAAAATGAGCTGGCAGGAACTGGCTTCAAAATCAGTTCAGCACTTGGGTGGTGCACCACCAACTCCTTACTTCAAGCCGGCAGAACTGCAGTTTGCTTCTCAGCTGGTAGGTATGGCTGCCGAACGTGCTCGTAACAGAGATGAAAGCACAGAGACCGCTTCAACAACCAAAGCACGAACCGAGACCGGTCGCAGTTTTGAAAAATAATTCATGATTAAACTGATCCAGTCTGAAATGACTGCTCAATCAAGGCTCGCAATTGCGAGCCTTTTTTTTGTGACACGCTTTCATCAAATCAGTTTCTCAGGTATTTTAAATAAATGTCTGTTGATTCATTCTGATATAACTGGAGTTGAAATCCATGATGCTGAACTTGAGAACAATAACCTGCTCTACTCTTATGCTGACTCTCGCTCTGCTGAGTCACATTTCTTTACTCCAGGCAGATGAGGGTACCCCGTTACGCATCATCTGCTTTGGTGCTCATCCTGATGATGCGGAATATAAAAATGGTGGAACGGCTGCACTCTGGGCGCAACAGGGTCATAAAGTAAAACTGGTCTCAGTAACGAACGGAGACATTGGTCACTTCGAAATGGCGGGCGGCACTTTAGCACAACGAAGGGCCGCTGAAGTCAAAGCTGCAGCGAAAATTCTGGGAGTCGAATCGGAAGTACTGGATATCCATGATGGTGAACTACTCCCGACTCTGGAGAACCGCAAGAAAATTGTGAAGCTCATTCGCGAATGGAAGGCAGACCTCGTTATTTCGCATCGTCCCTGGGATTATCATCCAGACCATCGGTACGTCGGAGTACTGGTTCAGGATGCCGCATTCATGGTAACCGTCCCTTATTTCTGTCCGGATATTCCTCGCCTTGAGAAAAACCCGGTCTTTATGTACTCAAGCGACGGTTTTCAGAAACCCTACCCCTTTCGTCCGGATGTAGTTGTTGCCGTTGATAATGTATTCGAAAAGAAACTGAAAGCAGTTGCACAACTGGTATCGCAGTCCCTGGAAGGAGGCGCTGGCGGCAGCCCGGAACGTGCCGCTAAAGTTCCACCTGCTGATCCACCAGAATTGCGCGTCGAATTTCTTCGTCCTGCCTGGTCTCGTCGTCAGTCATCAGAAGCGAACAAATACCGTACGGAACTGATCAACATCTACGGAGAAGAAGTCGGTAAGCAGATCAAATTTGCGGAATCGTTTGAGCTTTGTGAATATGGATCAAAACCTAACAAAAAAACGCTGCTGAAACTGTTTCCCATCCAGGCTTCGATCCCAGTGGCTGATCAATAAAAAAGACTCGTTCAACCATTTTGCAAGCAACTGGTTAGGTAGTTTCCTTCTCACACTGATTCCTGCTCAGTTCAGGAGGGAAACGGCGTTCTGCTGATTACGTAGTGGATACAAACCATTATTTGACATCAGTCTCTATAAGTTAGTATTATATAGTAATAGCGATCAGTCCGGGGACCTACCTGTTCTCCCAAGCTGCAATGGAGCAGCTTTGGCCTACCAGAGACGCACCCAGATCGTTGAATTGCCTGATAAAAATGAGGGCAAGTAAATGCACCGACTCATCTACGCTTCTATTTGCTGGCTGTTGAGCCTGAGCCCTCTGTTCCTCAGCCCTGCATTACTTTCTGCAGCAGAAACTGTTGCAGTGAAAGACAAGATCGATTTCCTGAAACAGATCAAACCACTGTTTCAAGCCAAATGCTATTCCTGCCACGGTCGAGAAGTCCAGGAAGGCGGCTTTCGTCTGGATGTAAAAGGGCGCGCACTGGAAGGGGGAGACAGTGGCAAGGCTATCGTCCCCGGTGACAGTCATAAAAGCGAACTCTTTCATCGCATTTCCGGCACCGGGGAGGGGGACCAGATGCCCCCCGAAGGGGAAGGAACACCTCTGAATAAAGAGGAACTGGCTCTGGTCAAACGCTGGATCGAACAGGGAGTCAGTTGGCCCGATGTACCAGATTCCAAAACAGGTCTGGCTGACTCGGATCACTGGTCCTTTCAACCCATTAAAGGAATTCCCTTACCAGAAGTGCAGCAGACTGACTGGGTCAAAAATGGAATTGATCGATTTATCCTGCAAAAACTGGAGCAGGAAAAAGTAAGTCCCTCTGAAGAAGCCGACCGCAGCACACTCATCCGGCGTGTCTACCTGGATCTGACCGGCCTCCCCCCCTCTGTTGAAGACTGGCAGAAATGGAACTCTGATCCCAGCCCTGACTGGTACGAGCAACTGGTCGACCATCTGCTGGCTTCTCCGCACTATGGTGAACGCTGGGCTCGACACTGGCTCGATCTGGCACGCTACGCTGATAGCGACGGTTATGAAAAAGACCGTAAAAGACCTCATGCCTGGCGCTGGCGAACCTGGGTCATCAATGCATTGAACCAGGACCTCCCCTTTGATCAGTTTTCAGAGCAGCAGATCGCTGGTGACCTACTGCCAGAACCATCCCTGTCCGAACTGGTCGCTACAGGATTCCATCGCAACACCCTGATCAACACGGAAGGTGGAACTGACCCAGAAGAAGATCGCGTCAAACGTACGGTTGACCGCACGAATACTCTGGGATCAATCTGGCTTGGAATCACAGTTGAA